>DATLVJ010000071.1:0-16470 GCA_035577585.1 Candidatus Limnocylindrales bacterium | reverse complement strand
GGCAAGAAAATCCTCTAGTACTTGCAGCAACGATGCTTAAGCGGGATGCAGCAGAACTTCAGGCATGGACTGGCTCGCGGCGTTTCAGCTTCGGCAGCGCCTTGATAGATTTTCCAGCCTTCTCTTCCGCGAGCCGCAGATCGTAAAGGCTCTGGAGATTCAGCCAGAACTGCGCACTGGTACCGAAGAAGTGGGCAAGGCGTAGAGCTGTATCGCCCGTGATCGAGCGAGTTCCGTTCAGAATTTGCGTTACGCGATTGGTCGGCACGTTCATCTTGCGCGCCAGCTCCGCTGCGCTGATCTCGAGCACTTCCAGCTCTTCCGCCAGGTGTTCTCCCGGATGGATAGCCGCGATAGCCATAACAGTTCTCCTAGTGATAATCGACAATCTCCACGTTGGAAGGTCCAGTGGATCGCGCTGGCCATTCAAAGCACAAGCGCCATTGATCGTTAATGCGAATGCTGTACTGGCCCTTCCGGTCGCCAAGCAACGCCTCAAATCGATTGCCGGGCAGCGCCGCCAGGTCTCCGAGCGATGTGGCCGCCTCCAAACGATCCAGCCTCATCCGCGCGGAGTGCTCAAACCCAGAAAAGGCTTTGACGAATTTTCCCGCGGCGAAATCTCTCGTTCGCTTATCGCGGTAGCTGGCGATCACCAGAATAGAATAGCGTTCGTTACGCGTTACGTCAAGCATAACGATGGATATCTGGCCATTCCCAGTGCGGGTGGTAAAGGGACAGTATTCCGAGTTGGATCACCAGCGAGTCCGGCCAGCCATCCCACGCCACCGTTGCCGCTTCCGCGACGTGTGTGGCACTCAGCTTTTCCCTTTTTCTGCATTTCCATTTATAACTGAATACTTAGTTAAAATGATTGCTCCCTCGGCCCGGCAAGACAGGAACGATTCGTGCCCCTAGATAAAAAGAAAAGACTCCGCGTTGGCGTGCTCTTTGGCGGCCGCTCCGGAGAACATGAAGTTTCCCTGGTTTCCGCCGCATCCGTCATCCGCGGCATGGATCCGGATAAGTATGAACCCGTGCCCGTCGGCATCACCAAGGACGGCCACTGGCTGGTCGGCGAAGGAGCGGCAAAGCTGCTGCCGGATATTTTGAAGAGCGGGCGTCGCGTGATGCTGACCGCCGATCCGACGGAGGCGGCGATTGTGCCGCTCGATCGCGGCGCGGGTGCGCAGCGATTCGACGTGATTTTTCCCGTGATGCACGGAACGTTCGGGGAAGACGGCACCATTCAAGGGATGCTGGAGCTGGCGGATATTCCGTTCGTCGGTGCCGGCGTTCTCGGCTCCGCGATCGGGATGGACAAGGATGTTTCGAAGCGCCTGTGCGAAGGCGCGGGAATTCCGGTTGTGCCCTGGGTGACCGTGTTCCGGTGGCGGTGGGAAAAGGAACCCTCGGCGGTGCAGGCGGAAATTGAGGCCAAGTTTGGGTATCCCGTGTTCGTGAAACCCGCGACGCTTGGTTCTTCCGTGGGAATGACCAAGGTACACACTTCCGCGGAACTTGCGCCCGCGCTGAATCTGGCTTGTGAGTTCGGCATGAAAATCCTGGTCGAACAAGCCGTGAGCGCCCGCGAAATCGAAGTCTCAGTGCTTGGCAATCACGAACCGCAGGCCTCCGTGCCCGGCGAAATCATTCCGCACCGCGAATTTTACGATTACACCGCGAAGTACCTGGAAGACGGCACGCAACTTCTGATTCCCGCGGACCTGAAACCCGTGCAGATGAAAAAGATTCAATCGCTGGCCGTCGAAGCCTTCCGGACTCTGGAACTTTCTGGAATGGCGCGAGTGGATTTCTTCCTTGAGAAAAAGGGCGGAAAACTATTTCTGAATGAAGTGAATACGATTCCGGGTTTCACTTCCATCAGCATGTATCCCAAGTTGTGGGAAGCCTCGGGTATCGGATTCCGCGACTTGATCGACAAGCTGATCGACCTCGCCTTGGAAATGCACCGCGAAAAAGCCCGCACCAAGTATGCGATTGAGCTGCCGGAAGGCTCCGGCGGCGCGCTGGCTGGATAAGGCGGCGCAGTTCTTCAGTTCCCACCAGCTTCGGGCGGGAACCGATTCACAAAAACCGGCGTCCAATGAAATGGGGACTTTGCGGGCGTCCGCCTGCTCTTGTAACATCGTAAAGCAGAAGGCAATTTGCCCGTGAGCTGAACTATGCAAGTTGGAGACAATCGAATCTCGCTGCTCGAACCAGGGGTAGAAAAGCCGCGCAAGTCCCGCGTCATGCTTTTCACTGTTGGTGCGCTGGCTCTGACGCTGGCCGTGGTGCTGTGGTTCACGTTCCGCTACTATCCCGAGAAAAAAGCAGCGGCCCATTTTTTCGACGCACTGGTGGCGGGCGACACCAACAAAGCCTACGTGTTGTGGAAGCCTTCCGAGACTTACCGGGTGAGCGATTTTACGGCCGATTGGGGACCCGGCGGCTACTACGGGCCGGTGAAGAGTTACAAGATCATGGGAGCGAAAGCCCCGAGGAAAAGCGACTCGATCGAGGTAGACATCGCGATTAGCCCATTTTCACCCATGCCCGAAGCGTCGGATGGCGAGAAGAGCCAGAAAACGCGGGTCGTACGCTTGTGGATTTTGCCTGCCGATAAATCGATCAGCTTTCCGCCTTAGATTTTCCGGATCTCGATTCCTGCAAAGGTTTTTCGCAGCCAGGACAGTTTGGATGCACCCGCACATCCAAAATCAAGCTACGCATGGAAGTCGTCGAGCGCGCCCGCGAGTTCTTCCGGCGATACGCTGGCGGTTCCCAGTTTACCGACGACGACACCAGCGGCAATGTTAGCGAGCATGGCTGCCTCCAGCAGGGGTGCGCCAGCGACCAAAGCCAATGACAATGCACTCAACACCGTATCGCCCGCTCCGGTGAGGTCAAAGACTTGGCGACCGCTAGTTCCCCGTTCAATCCCTGGTTGGCCTACGCGTGCGTAGGTCACCTCAACCCCAGTCGCCGCAATGTGGACGTGCCGGGGCGAGTCTTCCTCAAAAATACTCATTCCCTTGTTACCGCGCGTAATCACGACCGCGGCGCAGCCAAAGTGCGGTAGCAGTTTCCGGCCAGCTTCTTCCACGGATTTTTCGTCCGAGACAGGACGGCCGAAATAGTGCCCCGCCTCTGTTGTGTTGCAAACAATCACCCGGGCCCCTCGATAGGCATAGAGCCGTGAAGTTTTGGGTTTTACAAACACAGGTACCTTCATCTGGTGGGCTGCGTTGAGTACCCGATCTGCGAAACCATCCCCGAGCAATCCTTTGTCGTAATCGGAAAGCACAAGTCCATCCAGTTTTCCAATTGCGGAGACAAGAATACGAAAGATCTTTTCTTCGGTCTGTGGTTCGACTGGGTTGCGGCGCTCACGATCGATGCGCACGATATGCTGGTGCTTTGCGATGATGCGGGTCTTGAGCGTGGTCACGCGATCCGCATCAGCGATGATGCCGCGGTCGCCGATGCCCAGCTTGCGCAGGCTGGCATGCAGCGCCGTGCCGGCTTCATCCGTGACAATATTCCCGCCCTTGTGGGTGCGGCTCGAATCCTTTCGAGCGCCGACCACACCGAACAGTTCCACTTGTGCCCCAAGCGCGGCAATATTGACCGCAACGTTGCCTGCTCCACCGGGGCAATCCTGCTCCGACACATAATCGACAACAGGAACAGCGGCTTCGGGCGAGAGGCGATTGGCGTTGCCCCAGACATAGCGATCCAGCATCAAGTCGCCAAGCACACCGATGCGAAGTTTACGGAAGCGCGGCAGCAGGCGCTTGAGTCGGGGCACGCTGTTGGCGATTTGAGTTTGCATGGCGGCCGGCGGGCGGTGGCTCATTCGGGTGCTATGGTGGCTTCTTCCGGAAGCATCACGGGAATGCCGTCGCGCACGGGATAAAAACGCCTGCACGCTTCGCATTTGTATCCAGAGTTGTCCTGAGCCGGATGGACCGGTTTCCTGCACACCGGGCAGACAAGTATGGCCAGAATTTCCTTGGGAATCTCCATGAAGGTCTCCAATGGCTGAAAGAAAACTTTAGCAGAGGATGAGCGGGGTAGCCAGCGGCGGCGGGCGGCCGAGCCGGGCAAGCCGCTAGACCGCGACGTTCTGCGTTGCCGGGATGGACGCTTCGATGCAGGTTCCGCCGCCGGACCGCGAATGCACAAAAAGTTCGCCGCCCATGCTGCGCAACCTCTCCTCCATGCTGAGGAGTCCCAAACCCTGCGAGGCCTCCGCGGAAGTCGGATCAAAACCGGTTCCCCGGTCGGAAATCCGCAAGCGGAGTGAGCCGGAAATCTCGTCGAGCTCCACCAGGGCTTCCCGGCATCCGCTGTGCTTGTAGACGTTGCGAATTGCTTCCTGGGCAACGCGGAAAAGGCAGAGGGAGGCTTCCTCCGGAACTTTGCAGGTCAGGCACGCGCTGGTGAACTGAATGCGCATGGAATTGCGATTGGCGAATTCGCGGCAAAAGTTGTTGAGGGAAGGCGCCAGACCGAGCAATTCCACTTGGGAAGGATGCAGGCGGCGGGAAACATTGTGGACATCGGAAGTGATCTCGCCGGCCGTGCGCACCAGAGCTTCGAGCTCGGCGGCAAAGGCCGAGCCGTTCTGAAGGGAAGCGAGCTTCATCTGCTCCAGATCGATGGTCAGCAGGGCCAGCCGCTGTCCGATGTCGTCATGGAGGTCTCTGGCGATACGCGAACGCTCTTCCTCTTGCGTCCGAGTGAGGCGATGGCGCAGGCCCTGAAGTTTTTCTTCGGAACGCCGGCGATCGGTGATGTCCTGGTAGATGGCAAAGGCGCCGACAAAGGTTTCTCCGGAGTAAACGCGGATCCCGTGGAGTTCCACGTCGATCAAAGTGCCGTCTTTTCTGAGGCGTTGCGCGGTCGCATGGATGATGCCACCCTGGCGGACCGCGTGCGTCATGCGGTTGGCCTCATCCAGGTCGTGCGGCGCGATGATCTGGTCGATATCTTTTCCATGCAGTTCGTCCTGCAAGTGGTGAAACATCCGTTCAAAGGCCGGATTGCAGAACACCACGCGGTTCTGCTCGTCCTTGGTGACGATGCCCAGCGGACTGTTGGCAATCAGCGCATCCAGATACATGGTGCGTTCCAAAAGCTGCTGCTCGGCTCGCTTGATTGCGGTGATATCGAAGGCGGTCGCGAGGATGGCGGCCTTGCCCTCGAAATTCGTGCGCGCACCAGAAAAATCCAACCAACGAACTTCGCCGGCCTTGGTCTGGATTTTGAACTGGTAGCGAGGCTCTGGATTTTCGCCGCGGAGCCGAGCCTTGTACCGCAGCTCGCCAACGGCGCGAAAATCGGGATCCACAAGCTCCCACGGGTTCATGGAAAACAGTTCTTCCCTCGAGTAACCGCTGAGGCTCTCGGCATGGCGGTTCACGTAGACCAGGCGTTCGCCCTGCAAAATCCAGATGGCACACGGAGCAGTCTCGGCAACGAGGCGGAACTTCGCTTCACTTTCGCGCAGCGCGGTTTCCGCGCGGTGGCGCTCGTCAATTTCCTGCTGGAGTCCAGCGTTGTTAACGGCCAATCCGAGTCGGCGCCGTTCGCTAACTTCCAGGTTGCGCTCGGTTGATTGCGACTGTTCGACGAGCAGCAGAATCATGCCCAGGCAGATGCCGCAGATGTGGACAAGATCCAGAAAGAAAAGCGGTGAGCCCAGCAGAGTTTGCACGTAATCGATCGGGTTCGGGGTGATCTCCGAACCGTTGCCATAATATTTGCGCAGGATGCCGACAAAATCGATGGTATAGGAAACCTGGTCAATGGCGTAAAGCAAACAAAATGCGCCGGACATCAACGCCGCCCAGGAGCCCTTTTTGCGCCACTGTCCGAAAAAGACAAAACAGCAGTAGCCGAGGGCCGCCATCATGGTTATCGTTCGCGGCAGATTGCGCGCTGCGAAGCTGACGTCGCGATGCGAACGCAGAACGAATCCAAACCCGAAAGCCACGGCGGAAACCGCCAGGGTGATCCACAGTCCGGCCCTGAACATTTTGTGCAAGGACCACTCTGGCACTCGCCAACTGAGGCCGCCTAAAGCCAGCAGCAGCGACTGCAGCATCCCAAATACAAGGACGGCCACAAGGAGACTGACCTTCAGCGGCGTCCAATCTGGGCCAACCTTCACCGACTCGATGGCCGCGGCCAGAAAAAGGGCGGAAAACGTCCACGCCCAGGCCCACCACCTGAAAAATTCCACTTTCCTCAAGCGCAGGTAGAGCGCCCAGAGCAACACGGCGAGGAAGATGGTGATCAGAAGTTGAATGTGGATAGCTTGGAAAGAGGGATGCGGGCTACTGTTCATCAGTGCGAGCTCGAGCGAATGTATTCACACCCGTGGAAACTGCGAGTTTTGGAATATTGAACTGGCGAAAGTGTACCGCAATCAACCGGCATTTGCATGTGAAGCGGTTCGCAGCCACGGCCATGTTATGGCCAGCGCCATCAGCAGCGCGAGAATCGGATCGCAAGGGTGCCGCAGCCGCAAAGTCGCTTGCGTGAGGTAATAAACGAGGGGGAAAGCCAGAGGAAAGGCAGCTACGGGCAGCAGGAACCATCGGCGAGCAAAGAATAAGCAGGCGAGCCCCGCGGCGACCCCGGCTATGGTAAGCCCGTTCCAGACTAAGATAAATCGCGCGAGGAAGGAATCGGCCTTGTGAAAGTCCTGCCAGGGTTTTGAGGTACCCATCCAGATGGCCACGACCCGGCCTGCGGCGAGTTGCGCGGTGAGCGCGGGGTGGGTGCGGATAAACTGCGTCGCGGCCCGACCTTTTTCTTCGAGATAAGATGTCTCGCCCAACTGGGAATATCGGTGCACTTCCTCAAAACGCGTGATGCGATTCAATTGGCGAGAGTGCTGGTCGTAGATGGGGTTGTTGCCCATCCACAGTTCGAAAGGAAAATCCGAACGAATCGGGATAAACCGGTGGAACTGGACGGCATTGCGAATGGTCCAGGGAAGGCAGACCAGAACCGCGAGGCAGGCAATCAGCGCCAGTTGGCCCAGGCGCTCAAGGTGGGAGGTTTTCATCCGAAGATAAATCCAAAGAAGCATAAACGGAAAAACCGAACCAAGCGCCGGATTTACGAGCAGGCAGTAGCCCCAGAATAGACCGTAGAAAATGAGATTCCGCCGGCGGGTATCGTCAGCCAGGCGAAACGTGGCAAGGACCAAGCTAATCGCCAGCAGAGCGGAGAGCGAGGTATCCCATATCCATTCAAACGGGATGAGAATGCCGCTGGGGAAAACAGCCCAAAGCCATCCGGTCACGGCGGCCGTGCCACGATTTGCAATCCGCAGAGCTGCATAAAAAAGCGGCCAGCAGACGAGCGCCGAGAAAACACAGTTAAAGAGGGCCGCGGCATAAAAGGATGCAACGGTGAAAGTGCCGAACAATCGGAAGATACTGGAAAGGAAAAGCGGGTAAACCGGGGCGAGCCAAGCCGTGGGCCCGGTGGGTTGATGAAACACGCAGCAGAATCCCTGGCCCTGCGCCAACGCCGCGGCAACGCTGCCAACTTCATTTTGAAAAGGCACGACAGCCAAAGCCTCAGCGGGAATCTGATGGGCCTCATAGAAGAGGAAGCTCAACCGCAGAAGCAGGGCGATCGAGAAGATGAACCACGGCGAAGAGATCAGCGGCTTAGATCGGAAGTTCACCAAGGAAAGAATAACTCCGGAAAGTCGCGCTGCCCATGCAAAAGGCTAGAGTGACTCCACGCGCCAGAGGAGGCGCGCGGAAAAGGAGATATGCTGCGAGAAGTCGGGATGCCACAAAGCAAGAATCTGCGAACCTTGATAGACGCGTTCAAAGCCGCCTTCGGATTCCGACACGGTCTCGATGGGGGCGATCCAGAATTCTTTTGAGCCGGGGGCGTGCAGGGTGACGCGAATTCTCTGCCAACCGTCCTCCACCCGAAGCAGCGGAGCCGGCAGAACACCGGAAAAGCGGAGGTTTTGCGGGCCGGCGGGCGTTTCAAAAAAACGATCCGGTTCCGAGGGCGCAAGAAAATTGAGAACAGATTCGAGCCCCACAGCGAGGGGACGCGACAGCGGAGCGGAAAGCGAGATCGAAAGATCGCAGCTGACTTCGCAGCCCTGCGGCGTCGGCCCAAAAAGAAAGAGCTTGGTGACGGAAATCCGCGGAATCGAGCCACCCTCCACGGCATATTCGGGAAGTTCGCACGAAAACTGCAAGTCGGCATAATTTGCGGCGGAGGCGTGCAATAGATAAGAGCCGGAGGCTACAGCAGCAACCTCTTTCAACTGGAGTTCCTCATAGTCTGCATGCGATTGAGAGGGATCGAAAAGAAGCAAACGAAACGCGTGGCGCGGATAGCGGTCGTAGCGCAGGAATTTCTCGAGATTCGGCTCCTTCACCAGCACTTGATCATGAATGGAAACCGCGCCGCCCATAGATGGCGCCAAGTTGGCGACTTCACGGAGCCTGGAATGATAGGCTTCCGGACGGCGGAAGATGGAATTGATCAGCGTGGCGCTGGCGGGACGGAAATCAAGGAACGCCAGGGTTGCGCCATCGGAGAGCTTCAGCAAGGCCTGGAATTCCGGGGCGCTGAAAAGAATTTCGGCGGCGCCGTCGGCATCGTAGTCCACCAATTCCACGCGCGGCATCAACCCGCCGGGAGTAAGCTGATCCGCCAACTCTTCCGCGCGGATCAGATTTCGCCAGAGTTCTGTTCGCAGGTGGGGCGCGTAGATTCCGCCAAAGACGCCGTGCCAGTAGGCATCATTGCCCTGCCCGCGCAGGGCGTGGTCCCGCGCTCGCTGATGCTGCACGGCGTATTCCGCACTGGTTCGGCGAGGAGGAATCGAAGCCACCGCGGCTGAAGCGCGGAGCATTTTTTTGTGCAGCAGATTGGCCTCGGGATATTTGCGAAAGAAACCGCGCCACGAACCACCTCTAAGAAATGCCAGCACCTCTGGGCGCGACGCGAATTCTTTTTCCAGCGCGAAAAACCGCTGCCGCGTGCCAGTTGGCAGCACCCACTCCATCATCTCCGCGTAGGATGCGGCGGGAAGATCCGCGCGGCCAAGCGGAAGCTGGCTGGACATGAACTCCGCAGGAGTAACTGTTTTCAGCCAGGAAGAGTTTGCTTCGATAGCGTCGAGAAATTCTTCAAGCCAACCGTCCACATAACAATGCTTGAAGGTGCCGGGCCAGCAGCCAAATTTTTCCATGTCGTCGCCAAAAGCCGCGACGCCGCCGGGGCGGACCTGCGCGGCCTTCTCCAGATAGGCGATGGTTTCCGCCGGCTTGCGAAATGGGATCAAGTAGCGCAACTCTTTCAGCCCGGGAAAGAGCCAGACCGATTTGCCGCGGTCCTCCGCTACGTAGGCGCCGAAAAGTTCCTCAGGTTCGAACCCGGCGGCGATGAAAGGCAGATCGTCCACCAACGTGTAAGCCACCTTGGCCGCCGCCAGCGAAGTTGGGAGCTGTGGCTCCCAGACGCGTTCAGCAAGCCAGGCGCCTGTGGGCCGTTTTCCAAATTGTTCTTCGATATAGTTTGCCAGGCGGTTCAACTGCTCCACCTGGTCCACGGTCGGAATGGAAATCAGAATCGGCTCATAGAAACCGCCACCGATCAGTTCGACCCGGCCGGAAGAGACCAGAATACGCAGCCGGTCGAAATATTCGGGATGATTCTTCTCGATCCACAGAAGCAGCGGCCCGGAATAGTGCAGCGCCAGGCGCACTCCGGGATGCTTTTCAATCATTGCCAGAAATGGGTGGTAGGACGTGCGGTAGCACTCTTCGAAGACGTGCTCAAAATTCCCAGCCGGTTGGTGGGCATGCACAATCAGCAGAAGTTGGAATGGGGGACGAGGCTCGAGCATCAGATTCACATTCCATGATACCGCGAGAAGTGAGAAACATTGAATCGAAGAGCAGGTACGGTTGATTAGTCTTTTGTTACTTGGAGGAGCTGTGACCTTTGACCCAATCAACGATGAGAGTCAGGGCCTCCGGTGAAAAAGTTTCTTCAATGGCGGCGTATTCGGCAGGGGTGCCTGTGTAGCCGTGTTGAAACAGGTGATTCAGCTCCGGCAGTTCGTGGGTTTCCAATTTCGGGTTCAGCGAGTCGTGAAATGCTTTCTGCAGCAGGGGTAGATTGGCCTTTGGGGAGACTTGCAGGTCCTTCTGGCCGTAAAGCGCCAGAACGGGGCAGCGCACAGTTTTCAAATTGGGCATAGGGTCGTAGTCGAGAAAAAACCGGAACCAGGGAGATGCAAGCATTCGCAATTGTGTTTCCAGCGCCGCGGGAGGAAGCGCGGCGTCGAGGCCGGATTCCTTTACCAAGGCCACCAATTTTTCCGCAAGCACATTGGGGTCTTTCTCTTTCCGCACCAGGGCATAAGCGGCTTGATCAAAGCCGAGACTCGCCTCCAATTGCTCGTCACTCAATCCGCCGGCGCGGCCGATCAATTCAGACTGGTTCAATAGCGTCTTCTCACCGGTGGTAGCGGGCGCGGCCAGCAACACCAGCCAATTCACATCTTTCGAGCGTCCCGCCAGATATGGGGCGATAATGGCGCCTTCGCTGTGGCCGAGCAGTCCGATTCGGGAGGCGTTTACCTCCTTGCGGGATTTCAGGACGGCGAGGGCGGCGTTTGCGTCCGAAGCCAGGTCCAGCGTGGTGGCGATGTCTGGATTGCCGGTGGATTTTCCGACGCCGCGCTTGTCGTAGCGAAACACGGCGATGCCCCTGCGAGTGAGGGAATCGGCAATCAGCAAAAATGGCCGGTGGTTGGCAAGAGACTCGTCGCGATCCTGCGGGCCAGAGCCTGCGATCAGGAGGACGGCAGGAAAAGGGCCCTCACCTTTAGGGAGCGTCAGAGTGCCCGAGAGGACGGTTCCTTCCGTTCCGCCAGGGAAAGTTATTTCCTCTTCGACATATGGGAACGGCCTTGCGGGCGTCTGGGGACGGCGCAATTCCAGCGTCTGGTCCGAGCGCTTGAAGTCCAGCGGCAGATTGTCGGCGCTGGTTTGCGACCATTTGCCGGCGATGGCGTTTTTCGGGGCGTTCAAGGAGCCCTCGTAAACACCGGCCACCGAGGGAATCTCGAAATGAAAAGTCGAATCGTTCAGGGTGACATGGTTAGCAGGCAGTCCGGTGACGCCCTGGTCCAAACTATCGAGCGCGGCGATCAGCGAGCCTTCGGTGTCGTGAGAAATGTGCAATTGAAATCTCAGCCGCATGCCGTGCGTTTCCACGGCGCCTTGCCACAAGCCCTCGACCGGAGAGATTGCGTCGCCAGGTTTGCGAGCGACGGCGCCCGTCTCGCGGCGGAATATCAAGGGGATCGAAGCGCTGCCTTGGGACCAGTTTCCGTGAATGATCTCGTGGTCCGGGGAGACTTTGCCTTCGAACCGAGCGCCCACGGAAGTGAGTTCGAGTTTCAGGCTGGAATTTGCATACGAAGCGGAATTCGCTTCAATCGCAAAGACACCTTGTTCCAGGCTGTCCAGTGTGGCGCGGAGCGCGCCATCCGCGCCCTTGGAAAGATGGAGAAGAAGATGAAGCTGGGCTTCGCCGGCCTGGAGAGTGCCGGAGTAGGTGCCCTGTGGGATGCCGGTGAGTTGCGCGGCCGCATTGCCTGCACAAGGAAGCAGCAGGAGGAACAATATCCGCGAAAGGATTGACAAATATGGGCGCAAGAATTCTCCACGAAAACGCCAACCACTGGCATCGGATTGGATGTAAACAATCGGCAAAAGGCGGCCTCGAAGGGCTTGTTGGAATGCAGGCGACGGCTGGGCAAAAAAAAAGAGCCCCGGAAATCCGGGGCTCCGCAAAGGAAAAAGTTCCGGTGTCCCGCCTCGGTTCGCTTACTTTTTTTCGTACCAGTTGGCGTTCATGGCGGTGAACTGCTGCCACTTTTCCGGAAGATCCTCAAGAGCGAAAATCGCGGTCACCGGGCAAACCGGGACGCAAGCACCGCAATCGATACATTCCACCGGATTGATGTACAGCATCGTTTCGGCCTGGTGGGTGGGCTCGTCCTTGCGCGGGTGGATGCAGTCCACCGGACAGACATCAACACACGCGGTGTCCTTGGTGTTGATGCAAGGTTCGGCAATCACATAAGCCATGCAAACTCTCCTTTGCTTCGGGTAGCGGGCCGGGGTTAGCTTACGCAATGCAACCGGCAGTAGTCCAACAAATATAGCGCTGCCGGACAAAAAGCAGCATCAAATCCATTCTACGCGGTAGTCCCTGGATTCTCAACAGGCCAGGAAAGGCTAGAATGAGAGGAAGAGGGAACACGATGAAACTGAGATTCATGCTGGCGGGAGTGCTGGTGATTGCAGGACTGGCGTTGGCGGCGGCGCAGACGCCGGCGCCCAAGGACCCGGAGATGATCGACCTTCAGGGTTACCAGAAACTTTTGCAGCAATACAAAGGCAAGCCGCTGCTGGTGAATTTCTGGGCCACGTGGTGCGAGCCCTGCCGCGACGAATATCCGATGCTGAATGAGTTGGCAAAGCAATACGCGCCGCAAGGGCTGAAAGTGGTGGGCGTAAGCCTGGATCAGGACGGCGACCTGATTCTGATGCGGCGATTCCTGGCCCGGTACAAGCCCGTCTTCCCGAATTATCGGAAGAAAAAAGGTGAAGAGGACGCGTTTGTCCAGGCGGTTATTCCCGGATGGAACGGCTCGATCCCGGCTTCTGTTTTTTACGGAAAAGACGGGCAGCAGGTGGGCCACTTTTTCGGTGCGGGCGATCACGATAAGTACGAGGCGGCCATCAAGGCGCTGCTGTCCAAGTAGAAGGTCATTGAAAAAATCTCAGGAACGCGCGCGGCTCTGGAAAGTTTGGGTAGAAACTTGGCCTTGTCATTCCTGACCCCGTTGCAGCGAAAAGCAGTTCCCTCGCTTCGCTCTGGATGACAACCCTTCGGCGCATTTGGCAGGTAGATATGAATTGACAAGGAGTTTCGCCATGCTGGATTTAAAGGGAAACAAAATTACGTATTTCGGGCACAGTACATTCGGCTTGACGACGCCGAGCGGCCAGTTCGCGATCATCGACCCGTTTGTGATGTCCAATCCGCGCTGCCCGGAAAATCTGAAAAAGCTGGCGCGGCTAGACGCCATTTTCATCACGCACGGCCACACGGATCATATCGGCGACCTGCTGGCGCTGGCGAAGCAGTTCAAGCCTAAGATTGTGGCCACGTTTGAGACTTATCTGTGGCTGGAGTCCAAAAAAACCGGCGCAGGGTGCCTCCCCGGAAATAAAGGCGGCACACAAAAGGTGGGTGATTTCGAAATCACCATGACCAATGCGTTCCACTCCAATTCGATCGAGGATAATGGCGAGCAGATTTATGGCGGGGAGGCTGGCGGCTACATCGTCAGGCTCCCCGGTGGCGTGACGCTGTATCACGCGGGGGACACCTGCGTCTTCGGAGACATGAAGCTGATCGGCGAACTCTACAGACCGGAAATCGCCATGCTGCCAATCGGGGATATTTTCACGATGGGCCCGCGGGAGGCTACATATGCGATCCGGTTGCTGGACGTGAAGCACGTGATCCCCATGCACTATGCGACGTTCCCAATGCTCACGGGGACGCCCGAAGCGCTGTGCAAGGAGGCGACGGGCGTGCGAGGGGTGCACGTGCATGCGCTGAAGCCTGGTGAGTCGTTAGGATGAGAGATTGAAGAGCTAAGAAGTTAAAGAGTCCGAGAGTTTAGGAGTTCAAGAAGGAGAAAAGTGGAGCTTCTTGCTGCTTAAGAGCGCAGGAAGTTGCGCAGGAAGAACATCAGGTTTGCGGGGCGTTCCGCAAGGCGGCGCATCACGTAGGGAAACCAGTCGCGGCCATAGGGAATGTAGATTCGCAAACGATAGCCGTCGCGCACCAGTTGGCGTTGCAGGTCGGTGCGAATTCCGTAGAGCATCTGGAATTCAAAATCATCCTTGGAAATCTGCTTCTCCGCCGCCCAGCGAATCGTGGCCGCAATCATTTTCGGGTCGTGGGTCGCAATCCCATGATAAAAGCCGCTTGGCAGGAGCATGCGCATCAGGCGGATGTAGTTGCCGTCCACGTCGGCTTTCCGCGGGTAGGCAACCTCGACCGATTCCT
This sequence comes from Candidatus Limnocylindrales bacterium, assembly GCA_035577585.1. Lineage (GTDB taxonomy): Bacteria > Acidobacteriota > Terriglobia > Acidiferrales > UBA7541 > Acidiferrum. The sequence goes on along the minus strand of DATLVJ010000071.1, from coordinate 2,304 downwards.
TGTACGCGCCTTTGCACAAGCGAATGCGGCAGCCGACGGAGAGCAGGTCGTTGACGTCGCTTTCACTGCGATAAAGATAGGACTGGATCACGGTGCCGACGGTGGGCGATTTGGCGCGCACGCGTTTCACCAGGTCCACAGTGCGCTGGGTATAGCTGGAACCTTCCATATCAATGCGTAGAAAACTGTCGTGAGTAGCCGCGCGCTCGGCGATGGAAAGCACCATGCCTTCACAAAATTCGGGAGAAATATCCAGGCCGAGCTGGGTAAGTTTGCAGGAAACGTTGGCGTGCAGGCGTTCTTGGGCGATGCGGTCGAAAATTTCAAGGTAAGCGTCGCGGGCTCTCTGGGCGTCGGAGGTGGTGCTGACATTTTCGCCGAGGTAATCGAGAGTGGCATGCATTCCCGCGTCATTGCAGGCGCGGGCAACCTGGAGCGCCTCATCGAGTGTTTCGCCGGCGACAAAACGGTGGGACATCCGGCGCGTGGTGGCGTTGGTGGTGACCCAGTGGGCGAAACTTTTGTTTTCGGAAAACTTAAGCAGGATCGAACGCAACATGGACTATTCGATTATGCCCGGAGTTTCGCCGGGAGGCCAGTCGCGGGCTAGTCTTTGTGCTCTTCCAGGAACTTTTCCGCGTCGAGCGCGGCCATGCAACCGGAACCGGCGGCGGTTACCGCCTGGCGATAGCGGTGATCCTGAACGTCGCCCGCGACGAATACGCCCGGGATGTTGGTGAGACTGCCGTGGCGCGGAATGATGTAGCCGTTTTCATCGGTTTCGAGCTTGCCGCGAAACGCGGTGGAGTTCGGGTTGTGACCAATGGCCACGAAAATCCCGTGCAGCTCGATTTCGCGCTTCTCGCCGGTCTTGACGTGCTTCAGGCGAACGCCGGTAACCACTTTTTCGGGTGACAGGATTTCGTCGACGACGTATGGCGTAACGAACTCCACTTTTTCGTTGGCGCGGGCGCGGTCGATCATGATTTTCGAGGCGCGAAATTCGTCGCGGCGATGGATCAGGTACACCCGGCTGGCATAGCGGGAAAGAAAGTTGGCCTCTTCCATCGCGGAGTCGCCTCCGCCCACCACGGCGATTGGTTTGCCGCGGAAGAAATATCCGTCGCAAGTGGCGCAGGTGGAGAGACCGCGTCCTATCAGTTCCTTCTCGCCTTCCAATCCGAGTAACCGCGCCGACGCGCCCGCGGCCACGATCACGGAACGGGATTCATAGGTTTCTTTTCCCACAGTGATCTTGAACGGGCGATTCGTGAGATCCACTTCCGTAACAGCGCCGGCCTTGAATTCCGCGCCGAACCGCTTGGCCTGCTTGCGCATATTCTCGATGAGTTCGGGTCCCATGATTCCATCGGGGAAGCCGGGATAATTCTCCACGTGAGTGGTGAGGGAAAGCTGGCCGCCAGGCTCATGGCCATCCAAGACCAGAGGCTTCAGATTCGCGCGCGCCGTGTAGATCGCGGCGGTCAGGCCAGAACATCCACTGCCGATAATTACCACATTGTGCATTAGAAACAAGCTCCATACCTTTAGATTCGGAAGGCCCACCAGATGGTACAAGGCCGAAAAAGCGCGAGGAAATGATTGTAGCATCCCCGCCGCTGGAAGCCTGCATAGCGCGCGGACGTCGCGGGCGGCGACAATCCGCTTGTGTTCGCTCTAGTGTCCGATAGCGCGACTTTGCCGCGTAACAACGGGAAACGGCCAATTTGGCGATGCGTCTAACTTGCGGAAGGCTGGACGCGCTGCCAAGGGTCTCTTAGAGTGGAAATGCGTTTGGAAGTTACGCCGCAAAGGAGCCGTTATGGACCCGCGTTATCCCATTGGAGATTTTTCGATGCCGTCCGGAATTACTCCCGCCCTGCGCCAGGCCGCGATTGACGATATTGCGAGCGCCCCGGGGAAGCTGCGCGCGGCTGTTGCGGGGCTAAGCGACCAGCAACTGGAAACACCGTACCGCGAAGGCGGATGGACGGTACGACAGGTGGTTCATCACGTGGCCGACAGCCACATCAATGCGTACATTCGCCTTCGGCTGGGGCTGACAGAAACGGAGGCGCCGATCAAGGCGTACCAGGAAGCGGACTGGGCGAAGCTGGAGGATGCGCAACATGCGCCGATCGAAATCTCGCTGAAGCTACTGGAGCCGCTGCACGAGCGCTGGGTTCGGCTGCTGCGGACGGTGACGCCGGAGCAATTCGCGCGGGCGGTGCGGCATTCCGAGTCCGGATTGAAAACTGTGGACTGGTTGCTGTTTCTTTACGCGTGGCATGGCCGGCATCACAC
>DATLVJ010000070.1:0-6558 GCA_035577585.1 Candidatus Limnocylindrales bacterium | reverse complement strand
GGGGACGAAGATTTCGGAAACAAGTTACTCTCCGCGATGCGACTCGAGTTCGGCGGTCATGTTGAGAAGAAGTCATGAGAGCGCCCTCCAAGAGAGCCAATTCGATTCTCGTGATCGATATTGGGGGGACACACGCAAGGTGCTGTCAACGAGACAGCGCGAGGAGCGCGAGATTCCCTCAGGCTCCAACATGACCGCCCGTAAAATGGTGCGGGATGTGAAGCGCGTCACCAGAGATTGGGAGTATGGCCTCGTCTCGATCGGCTATCCAGGGCCAGTAATCCATGGACGCCCCCTCCACGAGCCACACAACCTGGGCGGCGGCTGGGTCGGATTTAACTTCGGCAAGGCATTCGGGTGCCCAGTTAAGGTTATCAATGACGCTGCCATGCAGGCGCTCGGAAGCTACGAAGGCGGCCGCATGCTCTTTTTGGGCCTCGGCGCGGGGCTCGGGTCCGCAATGATCGTCGACGGAATACTTGAGCCGATGGAGCTGGCGCATCTTCCTTACAAGAACGGGAGGACCTACGAAGACTACGCTGGTGTTCGCGGTCTGAAGCGATTGGGGAGAAAGAAATGGCGGCGCCACGTGGCCGAGGTCGTGGAACGGCTCAAGGACGCTCTAGGGGCCGAATACGTGGTGTTGGGCGGAGGAAATGCCAAAAACATCAAAAAGTTGCCTCCTGACACGCGCCTGGGTGATAACAGGAACGCGTTTGTTGGTGGCTTTCGTCTATGGGAGAAGAAGACCAAGCCTCGGCTTGTCTAGTCTAAAGTGGATTCGCCATCCGATACAACCCGGTGCACGTCTGTCAACCGAGCTCCTGGGGGCGGGGCCGAAACTGATCAACTCGCTGACGATATTGGAGAGTAGTGCGTTGGCATTTTGCCTACTCAGCACCCTTAGGCAATTCTTCAACGGTCGCGAGAGCATGGTAGTCCCTATAAATGTACTGAAGCAACTCCATTAGCTTGGCGAAGTCCCTTCATCAACTCTTCCGCCATATTGCAGAGTTTGCCAGGGACGCGAGCGCGAAGCAGATCGATAGTCCAACTGGATTTGGCCACGCCTGATGACGGGCACATTTGAGGTTTCTCGACGCCAAATCATCCTCTGTGAGGCGGGGAAGCTGTTCTTGAGCGCAAGATCACAGGTTGCCTCCAAACACCAAGGCGTTTGGAAGACGGCTTGGGCCGCGGATTTCCTTCTCACGATCACGCTGCTGGGGGTTGGGTCTCATTCATCTCATCTGAATCTCCCTGCCGATGGTTGTGTGGCGCGACCCGCGGCTTCCATACGGGAGTGTGTTGCTGTTGCGAAGGCGAGTTTGCAGACTGGTAGGGCGGACGGATGCGGGTAACGTCCAACCAGTCGCTATTTCTTACGGAGGCAGGACGGTTCTGCTTTGCGTTTCGACAGCGTGTTCGGCGAGAGACGCCCGAAAGCCAGCCACTGGTTCTCCATACCCTTCCGAGCAGGAACCAGAATTCCCGTGCCGTGAGACTCCAAGCCGCACCTAAAGAACGAGGGCGCCAATCACTCGGCGATCCGATCCGCTCGGACGACGAACCTCTTCGGCGCCGCGCCCACAAAGTAAAACGGATAACAAGTAATCAGAGTAAGTGTCGACTGAGGCGAGGATTCCAGGACCTGTGTGTCGTCGGGCGCCACCACCTCGGTCCATTCAACGCGATAGCGGTAGGACTGGCACCGCGTGGTCAACGTAATTTCATCATGTTTTTGGATATTTCTCAGCGGTCGGAAGAATGTATCGCGGTGCCCGGCAATCGCCACATTCCCGGGCTGCGCGGGCAACGCCGTGCCAGGAACATGGCCAACCGCTCGCTGAAGCGTAGGCGCATCGACCCCTTCCAGAACGACTGCCGAGAAACTGATACTCGGAATTTCGAGCAGGCCCAGCGGCGAGCCTGCTCGTTTAACTTGGTCCGCTACCAGCCGAGCGGGAGTGTATGCTGACGATCCTCCTATCTTTTCGAATGACCGCTTCTGATAGGACTGATAAAGGGTCGCGTTCAGCAGAACGAAACCACAATAACTCAGCGCAGCCAGTCCCAGCACAAGGAAGATGTACTGGCTCGTTCCCAGAAGGAATCTGCATCTCGTCTTCAATTATCGCTCCAGCCCCCCGATGTCTGGTTTACAGAATTGTCTTTGACAAAGATCGAGCGCCAAACCCGGCGGCCAGAAAAACGATCCCTACCAATCCCAGCAACGGCAACGGGCTGGCTGTCTTCGGCAGGCGCTTCATGCTGGCTGTCTTGGGCAGTTGCTCCGTCGGGACAGCGGTTGGCGGATGCACTTGCGCCAACTCGACTTCCGTGCTCCCGTGTTCGATCGCCTTGACCGGGGCATGCTCCATTGCCACAACCTCGGGTTCGGTTGCGGATTTGGTGGGCTTCGTCGTATTGGCTGCCATCTCGTCTGGCATCGAGAGGACGTGTGTTGGCGTCTCTTTGGCCAATTCCATCGCTTTCGCCTTCGGATAGACGAATTCCTGTCCGTAATTATCGCCGGGATAGAACCATGCTCTGAGCGCTTCCGGCGAGTTGTGTGTCCGTTCCGCGAAGGTGATCACGGTCTTGTCACCTGGTTTGATGCGATAGTCCGGTATCGCAAGGATCGTAGCGTACAGATGGTCCTGATCCTCGTTGAAGATTTGAACGATGTTTCGGTTCGAAGCGGAATCCAACAGCTTGAACACGTAAGTGCCGGCGGCCAGAACCTGTCCCGGAATCTCCACGGGCCCGCTGAAGGTCACGATGGTTTTCTTGTCCCAGGCGTCTGCCTTCGCGTCTGGAGTCATTGCCAAGCCCAACGCTGCTAGGCAAGACACAATCATAATGGTTTGTAAACGTTTCATCTTATACTCCCATTTCGATTCTGGCGTAAACAAAATCAAATCAGGGACAAGAAACAGCTTGCAGGGGTCAAAAGATCGTCAAGCGAGAGACAGAGAAATGCCGCTAAAGCGACGGAGACGATAGGTGACTTCGATTCCGTCGACTTCCGGTAGGCCGAGATCGAGAAAGATCACATCCGGCGGCAATGCCTGAACCGCCTGGAGGACCTCCTCGCCCGTGCTCGCCTCCTGTACAGTAGCCGCGGGGGGCCAAAAGCGCACGGGTGATCTGGCGGATCATCGGCTCGTCATCAGCTATGAGAACAGTTTGCGGATGGTCTTGTGACCGCCGAGCAGACACGAACCGGCATCTTGGCGATACTCCATAATCAAATAGTACTCGCTGCGATATCAAGACGAGGCCAGAAAGTAGCCTGGGATCGTCAAGAAATCGTCAAGAGCCGAGTAATTACGCGGATATGGAATGTTCGACGCGAAGACGCTATCCGACGCCCGGTTCGGTATGATGTAGTGCGGGCGTGCCGGATCCGCCCATGCCAGGTCGGCAAGCGGCTCCCTCGAGTGGACTCGCCAGTGGCGGCGGAGCCGTCGCGTGCGTCAGTGGTCGTGTCCCGCAAGATTGAGGAGACAAGACGGGCGCGGCATCGAACGCTTCCTCCCGGCGAGCAACATCAGTATTGCATGAAAGCAAAATGGCCCAGGCAGCGGCAGCAATAGCACCGCTTCAATTGACCTCCACTTGATGCGTCCATCTTCCGAATTGACCCGATATTGACGTTTTGTCGCGTAGATTCGAACTAGGGGCGTCTGAAGGCGCTGTTCGGCGCACGCGGATGCTCCCAGGGCCCGTGGCGGCCGGAGGCTGACGAGATGCGCGAGTGCTTGTGGTGGATAAGAAATCACTGGTGCTATTTGATGCACCCAGATCCGATGTGGCCCATTCACGGCCGCTATGTCTGTCCAAAATGCCAGCGCTCGTATCCAGTTCCTTGGGAAAATAGAGCCTCCAGGTGGGGAGTGCCGCTGCCCGAACGGCAACCAACCCAACAAAAAGCGCACCGATTGGTTTTCGCTACCGTACCCGCGCCACTTCGGCTTTTGCCTCCGCGCGTTGATGAATCGGCGACCATATGAATTCAGCGGCCTATCGAACGTTGATGAGCCACGTTGAATGCACCAGCAAACCCATTCAGGTTGAATTCACAAAATCCATCGTGGTCGATTTTATCCTGGCAAGCGACGCAGAACGCGGCATGCGGCACAGCCCGTAGACGCTTCCAGTGGATCGCTTCATCGCATCGGAGACAGGCGCCATACGATCTTTGTTCCATACGGGCCAAATGCCTTCTCCACCAAACGAATCTCCGCGAAATCATGGTCCAGAATCCGGATGGCGAGATCCTGCTCTTCGGCGAACTGCGCTTCGTCCATCAAGTCCGCAGCCTTCTCGATCGCAATATTGCCGCGATGTCGAACTCCGCCTGAGAGTTTCTCGAGTCGGCTCTCAAGTATGGCTTTGAGTCGTTCGATCTGAATTGTGTTCATGCTTCAATACCTCCTTGAATGCGTTGCATTAGCTGGCGCATCTCGATTCTTCAAGACCGTCCATAGCCCATTGATCCCCACGCGTGTTCTGTAATGGACCCCAAAAGTTGGACACAAAAATGGCCTTTTCTTAGATGGTCGGCGGCATTGAAAATGAAGGAGAGTCAATGCCGCGAACTCGTAAGAGTCACCCACCCAGCCTGAAGGCCAAAGTCGCCGTCGAGGCCATCAAGGCGCACAAGACGGCCGCCCAGATCGCGCAGATGTTCGGCGTCCACCCTACCCAGGTCGGCGGCTGGAAGAAACAGGCGCTGGCTGGCTTGCCGGACCTCTTTGGCAACGGCCGAGAGCAGATGCGCCAGCAGGCCGACACCGAGAAGGACGAACTCTACAAGCAGATCGGCCAACTGAAAGTGGAGTTGGACTTTCTCAAAAAAAGAGCTGGCCTCGTCGATTGAAGACCGCCGCCGATGGATCGATCCACAACATCCGCACCTGAGTATGCAGCAGCAGTGCGAACTGCTCGGCGTGCCTCGCTCGACCTACTATCACCGGCCACGGCCGGAGAGCGCGGAGAACCTGCGTCTGCTCCGGCGGCTCGACGAGCTGTACTTGGATTGTCCGTTTTTCGGCAGCCGTCGCATGGCCGTCACCCTGAAGGTCAATCGCAAACGCATCCAGCGGCTGATGCGCATTCTGGGCATCGAAGCGCTCTACCCGAAACCGAACCTGAGCCGCCCGGCTCCAGGTCACGAAATCTACCCGTACCTGCTACGCGGCGTCTCCATCGAACGGCCCAACCAGGTCTGGAGCACCGATATTACGTACATTCCGATGCATGGCGGCTTCCTCTACCTGGTTGCGGTGATGGATTGGTTCAGCCGCTTCGTGCTCAGTTGGGAACTTTCCAATACGATGGAGACCGGCTTCTGTCTGGCCGCGCTGGAAGCGGCGTTCCGTTTCGGCCAACCCGAAATCTGGAACTCCGATCAAGGATCCCAGTTCACTTCGCCCGACTTTCTGGCGCCGCTGAAGAAGCGCGACATCTCCATCAGCATGGATGGACGGGGCCGTGCCCTGGACAACGTTTTCATCGAGCGCCTGTGGCGCAGCCTGAAGTACGAACTCATCTACCCCGGCGATTTCGCCAGCGGGACCGATCTGTTCCAAGCGCTGGACCGCTACTTCCGCTTCTACAATCACCGGCGCCCGCACCAGGCGCTCGGATACCACACGCCGGCAGATCTGTTCCCGCACCGGTCAATAAGGAAACGGTCATCGCCATGATGGGGGGCTCAGCCCCCCAAACCCCCCGGGATTTAGCGCTGTTTTTTTCCAGAATGGATGGTTTTCGCTTTTCTGGTTGGAGAAGCTGCCGTACACTGGAGAGGCTTGATAGGAAGACAGGGCAACGCAGGGATGCGACCCGAGCGCCGATTCAAGCCCGGAATGGATGGCGGCCTTCGGGCCGCCTCCTGGTCACCCCGCCGCACCATCTAAGCGACGGCCAAATTTTGTCCAACCTTTGGGGTCCACCTCAGGATTCTTGAACACGTGGCACAGGATCACAAGCCCCTACTCGAAAAAACCTTCACTTGCACGATCTACGACGAAGAGACAAAAACGTGGGGTATCGTAAATCAACCCCAGTCGCAGAACATCACTTTTCGGCTAAAAAACCAGTCATCCGACAAGCTCAAGGCCGCGACCGAAAAGCTCATAAGGCAACTTCAGACTGCAAGACGGACACACGGTCCCGATAGTCGACCGGCCTTCAGTTTTCAACCGCGAGTGGAAGTGTTTGAGGCAAATAGTGAAGATCACGCTTTTTACGGCGAGATACTCAAACCGCGATCGTTTCGCCAGGCCGTAAAAGAGAGAGAGCAGGAGGCAAGGATTGGGTTGTTCGCCGGCATCGGCGCGGCGATTCTTCTTCTCTTAACCTCTCCTCCGGTCGCAACGCATGTGGTGGGCGATGTAAACCTACCGTGGGGGCGCTGGGCATCAGGGAACTACGAACGGTTCGCGACGGCGGCTCTCGTTACCACGACAGTCTCCTGGCTGGAGGTCATCATGCATTGGCTGTTTACGCTTCGGCAGCCCATAATCCTATGGAAATAGGTTAAGTGCG
>DATLVJ010000069.1:0-8681 GCA_035577585.1 Candidatus Limnocylindrales bacterium | reverse complement strand
GACGTGCGTAGTCGAGCACCGTTTCATCGCTGACATCGTGGTTGGCATTCAGAACGATGGATTGGCGGTGCAATTGTGAGCACACGCGGAATCATCGCACGAACTGGCGCGAACGAAGGTGAGTTTGTCGGTCGCTATCATCATTGGGATAGCAATCCGGTTTCGCTCGGCAAGACGTTATGGACCTTGTATCATGGTCACTTCAAAAAAGACCTCGGCAAGATGCTCGCCACATTGCTCGACAAACACCCAGCGGGATGGAGCACGATCAACCGTAAGGACTTCAACTTAAAGCCAGGTTACACAAACACCCGCCAGCGACCTAGGGGAATGGAACTCGACAAGTGGTTCCAGCAGCCGTTGAACCGCCGACCACAATGTTATTGCCACGGCGACCGCCACGAGCAGGTTTCGATGTACACGCAGAAGGACCTTGAAAAGGGCACCGACATTGAATGGCTGTACGCGTTCGATGAAAATCAGAAACGTTCGCACATTCGCGATGTTAGCAACGATGCCGAAATCAATGTCGAACTCGAAGGTGCGGAACCCAACTGGCATGTGATCGAGTGCGGCGAGACCTTCGAACGCTGTACGCACTACGCGTGGTATCACAACCTCGTCCCAAAGACTTGGAATCTTTCGACGCAAGCTTGGCTCGGCAATCGCCCACTAGAGTTCCATGACGCTGTCGCCTACATCATTGACGGTAAGCGCTATCTGGCCAAGGGCAGTGGAGGAAATAGCGACTACCTTCGAAGAATGACAGGGCAGGATTTTCCGAGCAATGTTTGGATCGCCACGGTGCAAGCCGGAAACGGAAGGCGAACCGACCTTCCAGTCGCGAACATAATCAGCGGTGGCTATACGCCTTACAAAGGGGTGACTTGGGTTTTCCCGCCGACTAAGAGCAACCCAACAGAGACGGAGGTGAAATGTGAATCCCATGCAAAAAGTTCGGAAGGCACTTTATGAACGCCTAGAGAACTTCGACTTCACCGAACACGCGCTGAGGGATAAGAGTCTGTTTCAGCTAGTCACGCTGGCGCATCTGCTCGTCGGTCACTTGAACTATGTTGGCACCTATACGTGCACCTGTAGGACGCTCGAAGAAATCTTCGGGGAACAATTCTGGCGCAGAGAGGAAAAGCCTGAAGATGTTGTGCGTGAAGACCATGAGCCGAAACCGAAGCCAGTGGTGAACTGACAGGAGGAGACATGGCGAAGTTCGAAAAATTCAACCCAGAAAAACACCTTCGTGGCCTTGCAGAAGCGGCCCGTAGAATTCAGATTGAGGAACTGACCCGCGACCAAGACATTTCATTTCCTTACGGAGCGAACGCGCCCTCATTAGATAAGGACGCGCCTGTCCAAAGGAAGAAGCCCGTGCCAAAGAAGGTGAAGACATGATTGTCGGACCAAACTGGAAGCAACATGTTTACAATGACCGCGAGTTGAACGGAATCGAGCGTCGAGGCAATGGCACGCTGGAAGACCTGGCTGCGCTGCTGTGCAGGGAAATTGAGCGGATGTCAGACGAAGAGAAAGCCGAACTTCGAAAGTCGTGGCTAGATTACGTCGATGAGAAAGAAAACGACAGACGATTTCTCCGCAGTGTGGGCGTAGACCCGGACGGCGACTGAACCAGAGTGCCCTCGATCAAAAGGGCTTTGAGTGCAGAGATTCTGTTTTTCCGGGTCGTTTGATCTTAGCGGCTTCGTTTGTGTATATAACCCGCGTCAACCCCTCGCAATAGTTGGCTGACTGATACGCCAAAACCTGCGCTAATTGTAAGTAGGGTTGTGAGCGACGGAACTCTTTTCCCACGCTCGATCAGGCTAATTGCTGTGCGATGCAGACCGCAATGGTCAGCGAAAGCTTCTTGGCTGAATCCTTGCTTCTCACGAAAGTTCCTCATCCGTTTGCCCAACGCCAACAAGACCTGTTGCATTCCAAGAGTCTGTGGTTTACGATTCGTGTAAGTCTACAGACAAAGCGTCTACAGACAGGGCGTAACACACTAAAATGGAAGCGTTCGGTTACCAGGTACCATGACGGACAACCTGCGAGAAAAATTGAGGAGAAACTCGCCATGAAATGGACTGCTCTGCTATTCATTGGGTTCTGGACTAGCGCATTATATGCGCAGACCAATCCCGACCCCGCCGTGAGCCACCCAGTGGTTTGCAAGAAGGAAGGCGACGTGGGGCCTGCTGGTAACTGTGTACCGTTCGACCCAAACAACCCGGAGCACCGCAAACTACTGGACAAAATGAATCAGACGCCGCCAGATGTACGGTCTGCCCCTCCTGTTCAACCTCCACCTCCACCAGACCCGGTCACGTCCCTCGCTCCCAAGGATTTTCAAGCACCTCCGCTTATCACTGCGCCCACCCCGGCGATTGCGCCCAAACCACAGACCAACACAACCACAGAACCGTACTGTGACCTCGCTTGCTCCCAGGCGAAGTTGCGTCAGTTCGACACGCCGAGTTCTCAACCTGGGCAAGCTCCGACTGGAGCGGGTGCACTCTGGGGCGTCAGCCAGGCGCTGCACGAGCGGCAAGTGCAGTCTCGGCAACAAGACATTCAGCTACAAAACGCTCTGCGCGATGAGACCTTTGTCAGTGAGATGCTTGCCCTCCGCATGGACATTAGTGTCGTTGCTCATTCGAAAGAGCATTATCCCGACAAACCATTACCGTTGTCGGACGACGTTAAATTTAAACAGGAAGCTGCGGATGACGAGTGCCAGACCCGTAAAAAGGGTGAGCAAGTCACTACTGTGTTCAACGAAACCTGGGCATGTTATCAGAGCAGAGCGGATGGTCACATGCACGCTACTGAACTGAATCTTCCTGGGGATGGTGCCGCTGACCTTAGACGCTGGACAAAAGGTCTTACCGCTGAACAAATGCAGGAACTGCGCGGCAGAGTATGCGAACGTCCCCATTCAGACTACATCGAGAAACTGATGTGCTATCGGAAGTAAATGGCTTACTCCATAGATGAAGGCACCCGACTAACCCATCGCTTCTTCATTCATCTCGACAGTCTGAGGACGGCCACCTTCTGGTGTGTGCGTTCTGGCTAACCTCCGGCCCGGCAGAATAAGTCATCCCGGTCGAAGCGGGAACGAGAAGAATCGTAGCGAGCGGCCTGATGGTATGTTCAATTCAAGAATCCATCCAAGAAATCACGAACGCGCTTCGTCGCGCCACGCCCCAGGTGCGGGAAGAATTTCGCGGTGCATGGTGGGCGCAGGTGATTGCCAGAGAAGAGGAAAATGAAAGTGATCGGCGGTTTCTTGGTAGCGTCGGCATCGACCCGGACGGCGGGTAATGTCCTAATTCAAATTCCTCGTCGCGCATGTGTGGTATGAATTGTGCGTGGTACAGTATCCGCATGGTAGGACGGATAGCCGCGATAGTCGCAATCCTGTGCTTCGTTGCAGTTCATGTCGCCAGTGAGCAAAATCAAACTGCCCCCACCCAAAAGCGGCATCCCAACGCACAGGGACCACCGCCGACTCCTACCATTGCAAATAATAATCAAGGACCCGGAACAGACTCCAATCACGCCTACGATGGCCCCCCACACTGGTACGCACCCTTTGAGCGGCCCGACTGGTGGCTCGTAATCGCTGCTATTCTCACGTTGGCCACGATTGCTTATCAGGCCAGAGAAATGCGGCGCGCTACGGAAGTAATGCGGAGTAGTACGGATGTCGCCCAACGGCAAACCGCTATGTTGGAGCGCAGTACTGCCGCCACAGAAAAGAGCGTCAGGCTCCAAGAAGTCGCGATGCGGCAATGGGTGAGCATTGAAAACTGGCAGGGTCAGATTATTACCCGGCAAGGCGAAAGAAGCCTGGAGTTTAGATTCGATATTGTAAACCGTACAAACTTCCCGCTGAAGCTTGAATTTGTAATGACTAATGCGTACGGGTGCGGTGCTCAGCAGAGGGCCGACCACGTGCTGGGGCCAGAGAAGGAATTCAGCGTTAGACGCACGACTGGGCGCTTGAGTGACATACAGCATCTCAGTTATTGCGAATCTAAACTTATGATAGACATCTCAGGTGCCGTCACCTACGAGGATGTATTTGAGATACGAAGGACTCAGCGTTTTAACGCAACGTGCTATTGTTCGGCCCACTCAGGGTTTTTCTTTTACCAATATGCAGGGACTCAGGAAAGCGATTTCGGAGAAGTTAAAAAAGATACTCAGCCAAAATAGGACACTACTGGACGGCGACTGACCTTGACATTTTCGGTATTTTATGAGACCTTATAGATGCTACGGCCCCAGGGTTCTGGGGCCGATTTCTTTTGCCTGCGGACCGATGCGCAGGCACGCCTGTAGTATCCGGTCGCCATGCGGCTAGGGGTTGAAGTTACACCCGAAGGGATAGGCGGCAGTTAGTCGGCATTTGGATATAGGGCAGCGCTCCACGGCGACATAGCACGGGAATAAAATCCCACCACGGATGCCCTCCTGATGAATCGCACACTCGTATAGAGTGAATCCTTCCTGAAATAGGACGGAACTTCCGAATTCAATGTCGGAGTCCGTCTATGCATAAAAGAAATCCTAATGAGGCTTCGGGTACGTCCCCGACCGTAGTGCTATCACTACGTCCGCGTGGTCTCCGTCCGCCTGCATGCGCTTCCTATATTGGCTGCACCACGTTCGCCATTGAGGAGGCATGGCGCGACGGCAGTCTCAAATTCCGTGTGATCGGCGGAGCACGTGTTTCCACCATTAAGCAACTAGATGAGTGGTTCAACTCATTTCCCGAACAATCGGGAAAGATGGCCGGACGTGGTCGGTTCTTGGCTATTGCGGAAGCGCGGAGGGCCGCATGACCGCGCCCGTCACCAGGTTCAGGTTTTGTTCGAAGCATACAAAGCCCAGGCCGCAACCTCTCCCTTGTAAATTTTGCGAAATGATTGCGCAGAAGCCTGCCCAGGCACCAAAGCCGGAGATCGAGGCGGAGCCTGTCAGAAAGAAGGGTGGTCGTCCGCCGCTGGGCGACAAACCAATGACGGCGACTGAACGCAAGCGTGCTTCTCGAACTAATGCCGAGATAGAGCGGATTATTAAGGAACAGGCCGTCGATGACCATACGGGAGGCGCGTATGGTCCCGGTAGATTCATGACAGACGCAGAAAAGGGCAAAGGAGAACTGGTGACGGGAGGATATAACTCTGCAAAGATCGAATCTGTTGATGCGGCACATTTTCCAGGATGGGACGGAGAAGAGAGCACATTTGCACGTCGCACTAAACCGCCCGGTGCAGGTTCGGATTCAGATGAATTGGAGGCTAGCGAAGTCGAACATGACCCAAGACCGGATACCGTCAGACGGGAGATCACGGAAAAGGACGCGCAATTAAACGAACGCGAAATATCTAAACCCGCGACCTTAGAAGGGCTAGCAGAGTCTGTGGAGATCGAATCATCTGCGTTTGAAGGTAACAAGTATTCCGCCGCCTTCAATCACGAGTGGGATAACTCAATTAAAGAACGCGAATGGGACAGTATCCTGGGCATGCTGATGTTCGAGACCCATGTCTGCGCATCTTGCGATTGGTTTAGCCTGACGGTGACGGACGACCAAGCACACCAGCACGCACGTGATTCGCATCCGAATGAGCACCCCGAGGATATTATTCGTACCGAACTTCGATGTATTGTTTGTGATCGATCTGACAGAAACCACATCCGAGATTGTGAACTGACCAAGGAAGACAGAGAGTTCAATAAGGACTGCGACGCGGAAATATTTAAGCTGGCGGGTAGGCAGAAGCGCAAGATGACAGACCTAGACAAGACGCACCGCAAGGCGGTTCGAACGGCTCGGCGGGTGCTCCGGAAACGAGTTTCGTGACATCTAACGATTTCTGCATATCTTATAGACGCCAAGGGCGTTAGAAGCAGATAACAGCACTTTGTCCTATGTATGGAGGGAGATATTCCCTCTTCCCACAAATCTCAATAAGCTAGGCCGAATCCTTCGCGGGTGTCACGTTCCCGGCCATCTCGATTGTTCGGGTCAGCGTTCGTGTGGGCGAATTCTGGCGCTCTTTTTCTGTAGCAGTTTGCGTTGAACATTTGTATTCAGAGGATTTTGAAATGCCAGCAACGTTTTCACCAGAGAACAGAATCGAAACCGGGCTGCGCATGTTCAGATGCTCTGGGCGCAACCTGGTTGAGATTGCAAAGAGTCTTGGCGTAAAGATCAGCCACGGCGGATTTTCAGAACAGATCAAGAAGTCCTTCGACCGTGATACCGCCGAACAGCTGCTTGGGATACTGGAACGAATGCGTGACCTTCAGGAAGCTGTAGGTGACGCACCTGTAGATTGGTCGCAAACAGAACGAGTTACCCGTGCACTGACCATCCGCAGAATTGCGAAGATCGCGGCAGAAGAATATGACGACCATCGATTTGATGGAGCCGCTGAAGCGACGGTGCGAGTTTGAATTAACTGACGATAACGGATTCAACCAATAGCTGTGCTTTAAACTATTTCAGTTCGGAGTCGGGGCGGCCAATCCCTCAGATGAAGACTATTTCGAGGGATTTATGACTAAGAAAAGCGCATCACCGGAGGAATATCTCCAGCGCCGTGTCTCTGAACTGCTCAATCAAAACTGGCCAGAGCACCACATCGTTCAACAACTCGAAGCTGTTGTCGGACGCAAAGCAGTAGTAGCAGAAATCGCAAAGCAAAAGAGTGAACCGGGCGAGAGCTAACCCTCGCCTCGGTTCTCCGTGCTATCGAGGGAACAGCAGCGCATAGAGATGTTTAATCTCCCACCAGTACAGCATTATCAGTGCTGCTTTAGTGTGAACGCGATGCAGTATCTCGATGAAGCACGGCTTGCTGCTTTTCATCGAATACGCTCACTCGGGACGGATTAGCCGCCCCATTTTGATTTTTGTTTACTACGTACTGCTATTCGGTGGAAGGTGAACACTCCCACCGTTTAGATTCTACCGCCCATCATTGGCGATTTGCCGTCACAGGGCTTATGCAGCAACAGATCGGGCCGGAGGCTTGATCACCCGAGAATTCTCGGAAGGTGAATCAATTTATGATCGGACGTATCTCTTATTGGAACAACCCGAAGGGGTTTGGATTTATCACGGTTGCCAACATGGATGGCAGCGCGACGTTCCAAACGCAATATTTTTTCCATCACAGCAATTTTGACGGCACACCAGTGCTTGGCGCGATTGTCGTGTTCAATCTGGGCGACCCGGTTGCGATTGGAAAGAAAATCCAGGCACTCGGCGTCCGCTATGCGACGGCGGCCGAAATCGAACTGGCGAATTACGCTCGCAGCTTTGGCGCGGGAGCGGATGCGTTGAAGGCGGGTGTGTAAATGGAATTCACTGCCGAACAACAAAATATAATCGCCGGGTTGCCGCTACTCCCGATACAACTCGGGACAACTCAGGCGCAGAACGCCACTGTTCCTGAAACTACGGTTGTTATTGCAGAGCCAGAAGACAATGGCCTATTCATCGACCCGGTACCTTCAGAGGTTTCGAAGGAAGAAGCGGCATTTAATCGTGCTGTCGGTGACGCCGTAATTCAGTTCGAGTTAGGAAAAACTGACGAGGAAACCAAGGTTGTTCTTGGAGACATTCCGAATATCAATCAGGTCATCAAGACTGCTCGTGCTCGCTTCGCGGAAGAAATCGCAATTGCGCGACAGGCTGAAGACGACGCAAAGAAGATCGTATCGGAAGCAGTCGATAAACAGAAAGATGCGGAACTCGAAGCTTCGCAGCAGTTCGTTGAAAAAATAGCGGTGAAGAACCGCATGCGAATCCCAGCAACGCGTGAAGAAACCGAAAAACTGGAACGCAGTCTCAAACTAATCAGCAAAGAACAAATTGAGAGACAGCAGCGTGATCTTCCGAAGGTGGACCAGTTCAAGTACCCGGTATTTCCTTCGTGGATTATGAAGGGTTGCTCGATCTACGACGGCTACATCAAACCGTTGTGCGACCAGAACAGTCGCTACCCGGAAATGATGTTCGTTCCAGGTATGGCAATTCTTCTGAATTACTTGGGCACGAAGCTCCACGTGGGGTTGGGCAAAATCGATGGCGCAATGGTGAACATCATCGGCAGAAAAGGCCGCGTGATGAAGTCTTCATCAGTCAACGATATGTTCGCGTACTGCGGGTTCGTTGGGATAGTTGAGCAACACAATGCAGGAACGCGTAACGCAGAAGGAAAGTCCATAGTGTGGACCGCTGGTTCGACTGAAGGCGTCGGCGTCAGCGCACAACGCGCAAACTGTAAGAACATGATTCTGTATTTCGATGAATTGAAGACTCTGTCTGACAAGGCAGGCATCGAAGGCTCAAGCATGGGCGGACATCTACTGACCATGCTCCAGTCCGGCAAGTTTGCGAATGAAACAAAATCAGTCAAGGGGAATTTCAGTTTCAATCCAGGCGAGTACTCAGCATCCGTGATTACTTGCTGCACAGATCGCATGTTCACCAAGTACTGGTCCAAGTTAATTGCGTTCTCTGACGGTTTGGAGGACCGCTCTACTTTGATTCTTCAGCCGGAGCACTTGAAGGACGTAGCTCCCCGCGTACCGTTTGCTCCGACCACGGAACAGATAGCGCGCGAAAGACAACTGATCGC
>DATLVJ010000068.1:0-2980 GCA_035577585.1 Candidatus Limnocylindrales bacterium | reverse complement strand
ACGGTGCCGCCCCGCGGTTGAATGTCTTCTGAAATGTCCGGTTGCGGCTCGTCGATGTGTTCCTCGACCGGCGCCACGGGCGCTGCGGCCACAGGGCGATTGCGGAATTTCGCGAGCGATTCGCCGGGGAGAAGAATATCGTCTTCGACCGGGCCGGCTGGACCTGCGGGGGCACTAGGCTGGCCGTAGCGGCTGCCTTCGGGACGATTGCTGCCGAAGTCGCGGCGCGGACCGCGCTTGTCAAAGCCACCGCGATCACCACCACGCTGCTCGTAGCCGCGATTGTCGCGCTCGCCGCCTTGCGGAGCGGCATATTTCGAAGGGGGAAGATTGCGCCCGCCAGGAGCGCCCGGACGTCCGCCACGACGGCGACCGCCTCTGCGGCCCCAACGGCCACGGCTGCCTCCACGGTCTCCGCCGCGATCGCCGCCACGGTCACCGCGATTGAAATCGCCGCGGCCACCGATGGCTTGTGGAGGACGGCCCGGGTAACTGGGCGATGGCTTGAACTGCGTCGGGTTGTATTGTGGCGCGAAATTCTTTGGCGCCGATTCGTTCGAATCGGGCTGGCGCTCGTCGTCAAACTGTTCGGCGTTCTCGGCGTGACCCGGAGTTGTGTCTTCACCGGTTGCGTGAATCTCCTCGACATGCGTACGGATGTCGTGATCTTCGGGATCCGCGTGTTCGCTATCGTGAGAAATTACGGATGGCGCTGATTCTTGCGCGCGTCCAAGCGATTCGCCGGGGAGAAGTTCGATCGAGGGCGCTCCGCCTTCCGGCGGCGCGGCGGCGTGTTCATGGCCGTGGCCATGATCGTCGTGACCGTGGTCATAGCCTTCGAGGTTTTCGAATACGTCGCTGACGTAAAGAAACGCGTCGCCGTCCAGGCCGATGTCCACGAAAGCAGACTGCATGCCCGGCAAAACGCGAGTGACTTTTCCCTTGTAGATGCTGCCGACAAGCGCGAACTCTTTTTCGCGCTCGATGTAAATCTCTACGAGCTGGCCTTCTTCCATGATGGCAACCCTGCGTTCATGGGAGGTTGCGTTGATAACCAATTCTTTCGACATGAAAACTCCTTATCCTTGGCAGTCGCTAAGCGACTACCGGGACGCATCGCCACGGTTCGAGTTCCGTTGGCGGTCCGGGAAGGGAATGCCGTGCCCCAAGTTGCGGGTACACACGCAGCCGACATCGCGGTTGGATCGAAGTTTGCCAAGGCAAACTCCGACACCAGTAGGGATGCGGCGAAGCGTTCGCTGCTGATGGGGAATCGATTGTTCCTCAAGCTAACGAGGCTGGTCCGTTCCTGACGTTTTTTTGCCAGGGGAACGGCGGACGATGCTGTCCTCACTCTTGCAATCCTAAGTACTCAAACTTGTCTTGTTCCGGGATTCGGCAAAGCCGTCCGCCGGAATTTACTGCAAGGCCTAATTGACGAAGCGGCGAAGCCGCACATTCATCACAAGGCCGATCGCCATGAAAACAAACAACGTGGCCGAGCCCCCGTAACTCATGAGAGGTAACGGGATGCCGGTGACAGGCATGGCCCCAATCACCATAGCCACGTTCACCAAAATATGGAACCCCAGCGTTGCTGCCACACCCATGACCAGAAACATTCCCGCGCGATCTTTTGCGCGCTGAGCATTCTGGACGAGCCGCAGAAGCAGCGCCATGTACAGCCCTAAAGCAACGAGCACGCCTTTGAATCCTTGTTCTTCAGCCAGGGCCGCCATGATGAAATCCGAATAGCGGACGGGGATGTAGCCCAGTTGATTCTGACTGCCGTTGCCAAAACCTTTGCCCCAGAAACCGCCAGAGCCCACGGCAATTTTCGATTGCAACAACTGATAGCCGGAACCCTTGGCGTCTTCCTCCGGGTGCAAGAAAGACGTAATGCGTTCGCGCTGGTAGGGTTTGAGGATTTTCCTGCTAACGGGCGGATAAAAAACCGCGCCCACGAGCATTGCCCCCACGAGGACAATCGCCGCCATATGTTGCCACTGCAAGCCAGCCAGAAACGCGCCTACAAACAACAACGGCACCAGCACCAACGCTGTGCCCAGATCCGGCTGCTTCAGGATCAAGACTAGCGGAACGCCTACCAACAACCCTGCCTTAATCAAATCCCGCAGGTCAAGCTTATCTGATCGCACCTCGGTAAAGAAGCGCGCCAGTACAATGATTATAATCAACTTCGCCAATTCGGACACCTGAAACATTTGGCCCATGATGGGAATCCAGCGTTTGGCGCCAAAGCGGCTATTCCCGAGCAAAAGCACGGCAATTAGCGCGGCGATACACACGAGATACAGAATCAGCCACTGGTCCATGATCAGGTGGTAGTCGACGCGAGACAGGACGAACATCAAGATCGCGCCGACGGCGAGCCAGCGGAGCTGCTTCATGTGCATCCCGGCGAGAGAACTGCCGTGCGTGGCGGAATAGATCTCCAGCACGCCTAGCGCGCAAATTGCCGCGAGGATGGCGAGCAGCCACCAATCGTAATCACGAGTTCCGGGAGCGTCTCTCATCGTTCGTTACGCACGGGCGCAGTGTGTCCCGCGGATTCCTCTTCTTTAACGACGGCCGTTCTGGGAACGAGCGCCGCTGCCGGAGTGCCGCTCGGTGCGGGCGGCTTGGAATTGTCGGCAGTGACTTCGCCCTGCATCTTCTTCATTTTCTTGTCGTAATAAGCCTTGACGATATCGCGCGCGACGGGGCCGGCGGTTTCGCCGCCGTGCAGGCCGCCGCCCTCCTGGACGAGTACCGCGACCACGATCTCAGGGTTTCGCCTGGGTGCATAACCGACGAACCAACCGTTATCATCAAATCTTTTTTGCTTGCCGAATTTCGCTCGCGTGTTGTATCCGATGACTTGCGCGGTGCCGGATTTGCCGCTCAGCTCCACGTCCTTGATTTTGAGTGCTGTACCGGTGCCACCCGGTTCATTCACTACGCCATACATAGCTTCCGT
>DATLVJ010000067.1:0-4708 GCA_035577585.1 Candidatus Limnocylindrales bacterium | reverse complement strand
AAAGCCAAAGCGGCATATCCTACAGGCCAGCCGGACACCATCGCCCGCATCGCCGCCGGATACTCCAGTATTGCTACGGCGTACGTTGAACTCGATCGGCATGAATACGAGCGCGCAATCGAACACTTCAGACAGGTACGGAATCCTGAGCTAACGCCGAAATTTTTCTTGCATTGGATCTGGCGAATGACGGGCCAGCTTGGATTGAGCAACGTCTGGCTGCTATCTGGCAATGTTTCAAACGCCCGCCTTGAAGCTGACTTATTTCTGGAGTCCGCGCTATCGACCGCCGATCCCCATCTGCAGGCACTTGCCTGGGAGATGAAAACGCGAGTAGCGATGGCCGAGCAGGACTGGCGGAGCGCGCGCGAATATGTTCAGCAAGGCCTCGCGATTGTAGAGAAGTTTGAAGTTCTTGTGGCGGCCTGGCAAGTATACGCTACAGCGTGGCAATTATACCTGCACACAAAGGACGACAAACCAGCTGAAGCAAATCGCCTGCGCGCCGAAGCCTGTATCCTCAAAATTGCGAATTCTTTCGCCTCGGACGAGCCGCTGCGCGCGTTATTTCTTTCCGCTCCCCCTATTGCTCGCGTCCTCGGCGCGTCGAAGAAGAGAGCGGTCTGTTGAGGCGCTTCGAATTCAAGACTGCGGAACGAACCGGGAAGTAGCGGTGCGGCCCTGAGACAAGGCCATGGCTTCGCTTGACTCTCAAGAAATTATCTATGGCTGACAGCAGGCAGCGCAACATTATCGACTGCTGTCTGGTAACAGGGTACATCCTGTCGTGAATGCACCAGAGGACCAAGGAAATCTGATCCACGTTGCCGCCGACCCCGTCGGTCGCATCTATCACAACGACACAGCTGGAGGAAACACACCCATCCGCCAGCTAAGTTCTCCGAAGCTCATGCCCTCACAACCAAAGAATATACGGCGTGAACCAATTTTCGCACGCGGCATATTTTTGCGAAATGCCGAAGTCTTTGTTCGTTGCATTTCCTTTGGGCGATACTTTCGCGAAACACTTTTGCGGCGAAGTTGCCGCCTAGTTTCTTCTCTGCGCATTTTGCGCGAGGAGGCGCCCGACGTCGAGATTACGCTTATGACGAAGTCTTCCCCTGAGCTCGCGGATGGGCTGATGCAAGGCAAGATCGACGTGGCCCCGCTGCGACGCGAAGCGCACACCGCAGGCCTAGATTTTAAGTTCCTGACTAAGGAGCCTTTGATTGCGAGACTGCCTACTCGCCACCGCCTAGCCAGGCACCAGGCAGTGCGGCCGCAGGATTTGGCACGCGAGAGTTTCATCAGCACCGCGCGAGTCGCGCCCGTCCTCCGGACCGTGATTGATGACTATACGGCGGAGGAAGGAATCACACTGAAGCAAAACTACGACGCCGAAACTTTATCCGGTGGAATGTCGTTGGTGGCATCCACCGGTGGTTTCACACTCCTTCCACTCTATGTGCGAAATGCGCTGATCCCCTCAGTCGTCGCTCGCCCCTTGCGCGGTGAGGTTCCGGCAATCGGCCTGATGATGGGCTATAACAAGTCGAACACTTCTCCGTTGCTCAAGAGATTTCTGCTTCGCGCTGATGAGCTAGTCAACCGTGTTTCTCAGGGAGAGGCTCACTCCCGCACCTTGAAACGTGCTGATCGGAAGCCATCAGTCTAAAGCCCGATGAGACTACTAATCGTCAGGTGATGCAACGACCCAAGGCGAGATTGGGCCGTATCAGATAAGTCCTCATAAGCGCTAGTGTTGGCCGAACCGATCAAGTCCCGGCTGCTCAAGTCGAAGGCTCTACAGAAACGGGGTTCTGGGGAGTCGCCAAGCGCCCAGGCAAGCAGCACAAGAATGGAGTGAACCCTTGAAGTGGCACACAAAATTGGGCACAGTTTCCGGGAAAGGAAACGCAGGTGGAGAGAAAGAGATACTCCCGGAAATTTCAGCGAATGGCTGTCGCACGGATGGAGACTTGCGAAGATGTCGGTGAGTTAGCGAGAGAACTCGGGGTACGACCGAGGTGCCTGTACAAATGGCGCAGGAAGCTGGAGATGGTTGAACCAGGACAAGAAGCGTCGCGGCCCAGCACGCACGCATCAGCTCACCGCAAAGAAATCCACCGCTTGAAACAGCTTTTGGCGGAGAAGACCCTGGAGGTGGATTTTTTCAAAGGTGCCTTGCAAAAAATCGAGGCTCGACGCCAGAAGCGCGGCGGAACTGGCGAGAGAGCATCTACGAGCAGATCCGAGAAGTAATGCTTTTGCAAGGCAGCCTGAGTATCGAACGCATGTGCCAGTTGGTGCCAATCAGTCGCAGAAGTTTCTACCGCTCGCTGAAAGAGCAGCAACCTGCCGAAGAAGAACTGGAGGTGCGATCGGCCATCCAACAGATCGCCCTCGAGCATCGCCGCCGTTACGGCTACCGACGAATCACGGCGGAGCTGCACCGTCGAGGAATGCAGATCAACCACAAGCGTGTGGTGCGGATCATGCGGGAAGACAACCTGCTGGGCCTACAACCGCAGCGCTTCAAAGTCACCACAAACTCAAACCACAAGTTCGAGGTATATCTGAACTTAGCTGCTCGGATGAAGCTGAGCGGGATCAATCAGCTGTGGGTGGCCGACATCACCTACATTCGGCTAAAAGCCGAGTTTGTTTATTTAGCGGTGATCCTCGATGAATCGGCAGCGGTTGCACTCGGCGTTGGGCTATCGATCCCCGGAAGAATTCGAGCAAAAGACCGAATCCCAGGCCGAATCTCGAAGCGCAACGATGGAGTTTTTTGAGAACAAAGAGACCAACAAAAAGAATTCTAAAGGACTGCTGGGGAAGGGGACTCAAATGCCGTCCCCTTCCCCAGACCCCTTCTCCTGCTAGGAGATGCAAAAACGCTTTTACGAAAGCGGAAGCTGGTCCAAAAAAACTGTGCCATATCAGGGGTTCACCCCAGAAGTTGGGTCCAATTTGGGTCCAAATACTGACAAATTGGGTCCAAAACTATGTACAATGACGCAGTACAAAGCTAGACAGGCCAACAAGATGGCGTTCTTTACGCTACCTTGGGCGCAGGAACAACCCTGGGCGGGTCAAACAACGCTATCTCTCTTAATTTCATTGCTTTGACAAAGTCGAACTTCACATCGCGCTTCACCTTAATAAGGTGCGCGCAGGCGCGCCGCCCGCCGCACACATCGTTTGAAACATTCGAATACCGCCTGCGGCCTCGGTAGGCGGTCTTGTTGAGGATTCGACGATCGTCTCCCGCCGCAGATTCGCGATCCCACTTCTACGAATAGCGCGTTTTTCAGCGAAGTGGATGACGATTCGCTATTGGCATGAAACGCTTGGCTCATATGGAAGTTCAGTTCTGGCGGTGTCGATGCAAGTCTGGGGCTGAGCACAACGACTGGGAGACCAGCCTTAGGTCCGTCAACACGTCACTCACGCTCCTACGTAAGGTCGTCGTTGGCTTCGGGCTGCGATTTTGACCGCTGAGGTCTTCCCTTAGTTGCCGCTTGTCTACTGACACGAACCGTCGTCCACAAATTGGTTCGACGATGCCATCGACGCCAGCGATTGCCAGCACGCCAATAGCTTCTGATCCAGAGGATCGCTATTCAATGAGTCGGGCGCTAGATAGTCTCTACTCGCACTAATTTTCAGGTATTTATCCGTCAACATGCCCATCGTATTGAACTCGTTGGTTAGTAACGGAAACGCCTTTTGATCCAGGTCTGTGCTCGCCGTTGCTTGGGTCTGCGCCAGGCTGGATTGAATTTGCCTCCTGTAGTTCCCGAACCAGGTGTCGGACAAGGGATACCCTCTCTCAATACCATTCTTCAAGGCAGCGTGCCATTCAAGGATTTCCCTCATGGTCTCAATCCCACCTGTGAGGAACGGCTTGGAAAGGCCGGCAGTTGGCCGTGGCGCCGACTGCGCTGCCTGCGTTTGTGTATCGTTTACGGGCGGGCTCAGAATAATCTGATTCCCTACGAAACGCAGCGATCCGCCTGTGATCCGCGCGAATTCGTTCACTTCCACGTAGTTTTTCCCCTGCACCTGAATCACTTTTGCCTGTCCTTGCTGCCCTTCGATCAGGAGCGCACTCGTCTCTTGCGCGACCAGGACGAGCAGCGGTAGCAGTAGGATCGTCAGCAGCATCATCGAATTTCGAATCGTGTTTCGTCGCATATCTTCTTTCCTTATCCTTCGCGAACTACTGCTTTCGCGGCTAGTGTTTAAAAAGCTTGGCCAGAACCTTTTGCAAGGAGGTGTTTAATTCCTCCCTGGCGGGAAGTCCTTCAACAGTTTTTGTGCTCCCTTATTGAGCCGTTCCTGGTTTTTCTCCTGTTT
This sequence comes from Candidatus Limnocylindrales bacterium, assembly GCA_035577585.1. GTDB lineage: Bacteria > Acidobacteriota > Terriglobia > Acidiferrales > UBA7541 > Acidiferrum. Next base: position 346 of record DATLVJ010000067.1, on the reverse strand, counting down.
TTTGCTGGGTTCAATCGCATGTTGGGCAGCACCTATCCAAACGAGCTTCTTTGCAGTGGGGTCATACATCCCAAGGACGAAAGTCCCGATGTTAACGGTTGAAGTAATCGCCGAAAATGAATCGAAGCCTCCGCCCCACGGGCTCCAGCCGCCCCGTCCACCCCAGCCGTTCGCGAAGCCGTTTATTTGCCTCTCCCGATCGATTGCGAGTTGGTAACCAAGGAGTAGATCGGCGTTATCGCTGTCAACCACCTTGGTTAGGCCCTTGGCCGCCATTTGGGAATCGACTGCTTGCTTGACCTGTACGTCCAGGATCTGGTCGGGCTTGTTACCCAATCGAGGTACG
>DATLVJ010000066.1:0-11860 GCA_035577585.1 Candidatus Limnocylindrales bacterium | reverse complement strand
CCAGCAGCATCGGCCCCTTGTAGTTGAACATGTTGCCGAGCATGTTGATGCCGCCCTCGATGCTGTCGGTCAAGCCGCGCTTTTGCACGAGTTCCTGGCGTAGCAGGCTGTCATCGCCTTCGATGAGCATCTGCTCCAGCAGGCCCATCGCATAATATTCAGGCGAGTTGCGTTCCGGCATCTGGTAACCGATGGCGATTGCGGGGCGCGGCGCCAGCGCGTCTTTTTTTACGACCCGCCTTTCTTTTTCCTGCCGTGGTTCGCTCAGGTCGGGTTGCGGCGGCACATTGGCCGCTTTGATTCCGGCGAAATATTTTTCCACCAATTTCTTGGCGTCCGCATGTTCGAAGTCGCCCACGATCACCAGCACCGCATTGTTTGGCGAGTAGTAGGTGTCGAAGAACTGCTTCACTTCGTCGAGCTTTGCCGCTTCTATGTCCGTCAGGTCGCCGTAGAAATTGTGGGCGTTGTACCAGTTGGTGTTGGCGGCCATGGGCAGGTCGATCCAGGGGAAGCCGCCGTAGGGGCGGTTCAGCACGTTGACCTTCACTTCGTTGCCCACCACGCCTTGTTGGTTCTTCAAATTGTCTTCGGTGACGGCGAGGCCGCTCATGCGGTCGGATTCGGCCCAGAGAATGGTCTCGAGCTTGTTGGAGGGCACGACCTCAAAATAATTGGTGAAATCGAAGCGCGTCGAGCCGTTCAGAATTCCGCCGTTAGTCTGAATCAGTTTGATGAATTCCATTTTGCCGAGATTCTTCGAGCCCTGGAACATCATGTGTTCAAACAGGTGCGCGAAGCCGGTGCGGTCTTTTGGTTCGATCCGGAACCCGATTCGGTAGTAAACGCCGACGCACACCGTCGGCGCGGTGTGATCCTGCGAAAGCACGACGCGCAATCCGTTGGGCAGCTTGTAATACTCGACCGGGACGTGGAACTCTTCCGCGGGCGCGGCGGCTGCGGCTCCCGGCAAAACCAGCGCCAACAGCAGGCCCAGCAACGCCAGCACACCCTGCCCGGCTCTAATTCTTGCTACTTGCATGCTTCCTCCTAGATCCGATTCGTCGAACATACTGTGGGAAAGGCTTGAGGCAAACCCCTACCCTGATAAAGACGCAAACGCCTTGGGAAAGTTTCGTCCAGGCGCATAAGGCCTAGAATACGGCTCTTTTCTGTTGCGTGGCTTTGCTGGCCAAGGAAAAGCGAGGTTCCGCTTTTCCTTCGCCGCAGATTTGCGCGGCGAGGTATTCGCCGAGCGCCGGACCGTGCTTGAAACCATGACCGGAGCCGCCTCCGGCAAGCCAGCCGTTGGGAATTTCGGGGTGCCGGTCGATCAGAAAATCGCCGTTCGAAGTATTTTCATACTGGCAGACGCGCGTTTCGACGATCGGCGCATCCTTGAGGGCCGGAAAACGCCGCGCCACGTAGTTGCGCGCCCATTCGGCGCCTTCCGCACTGACGATGCGCGATTGGGTGTCGGGATCGACGCGTTCGCCGTGGGTGTCGCGGGCCATTTTCAGGCCGCGCGATTCGATGTCCGGCATGCCGTAGACTTCGTCGTTGTTGAAAAGCCAGGTTGGCAGATGGGGAGACGCAAAACGTGGATCTCCCGCCGGGCTGCCGAAGAAAAAAACTTCCTGGCGGGTGGGGAAGATGCGCTGGCCGAGGAGTTCGGGGAAGACCTTGCCAAGCCACGGGCCACAGGCAAACACGAATTGCGCCGCGGAAAATGTGCCGCAGCGGGATGTGGCCAGCTTGGTGATTTTTCCGCCGCCGTCGGGCGTGATGGCGTGGGCGATCACGAACTCAGCGTTCTTCTTTTTTGCTTCTTCCACCACCGATTGCACAGCGCGCCGGGCCAGCAATATGCCGCTGCCGGGTTCGAGCAGGCCGCGGCTGATGCCATCGAAGTTCACCTGGGGATAGCGTTCCGCGAGAGCCGCGTTGTCCATCACCTCGTGCGGAATTCCGCAGCGTTCGATGGTGGCCTGCGATTCGCGCAGCCGCAGATCATCCGCGCCTTCAAGCCACAGCACGCCAGTTTGCTGAAAGAGCGGCTGGCTGCAGACCGCTGAAAGTTCTTTCCACTGCGCCAGGGATCGCTGCGACCACCGGGTGTAGATCTCGTCCGCGGCGTAACTCATGCGGATGATGCGCGTCTCTCCGCCGGAGCTGGCCCGCGCGTGGGCCGCGCCATAGGCATCCAGCACCAGCACTTTCAGATTGCGCTTCGAAAGGTGCCAGGCTGTCCACGCGCCGAAGACGCCCGCGCCAACTACGACCACATCGTATGTAGAGGATTCCGCCATCGCCCCGGTATTCTACCGTGTCGCGGCTGCGGGTGTGCCTGCAGATTTTCGTGGGGGCTATTTCGAAGCGAGCAACGCCGCCCAGTGGCTCAGATGATTGAGCGACTCGTTGTGAGTTGGGTCCAGATGCAGCGGCGTGACCGAAGCCTCGCCCGCGAAGACCGCCGCGTAGTCCGTTTCTGCGTCGAGTTCCATGGCGCTGTCGATACGCTGCTCGCTCAACCAGTAATAATCCTGGCCGCGGGGGTCCTTGCCCTCACGCAAGACGGTACGCGTGATTTTCTTCGATTGGCGCGTGAACTTGACGCAGCCATTCCAGTTATCCGGCACGTTCACGTTCAGCAGCACCTGCGGGGGCAAACCCTCTTTCAGGATCAGCTCCGCCGCCCGCCGCGCGATTTTCGCGGAAGGTACAAAATCCGATTTGCCGCGCTTTGAACACAGCGATATCGCGATTCCCGGCACGTGATGAATCACGGCTTCGCGCGCGGCACCAACCGTGCCGCTGTAATAGACGTTTTCGCCGAGGTTCGCGCCATGATTGATCCCCGAAATCACCAGGTCCGGCGGCTCTTTCAAAAGTTTGTGCAGTGCCACGATCACGCAATCGGCCGGCGTTCCATCGATGGCCCACTCGTTTTCACCGGTTGCGTGGCAGACAATCGGCTGCCGCAGCGTCAGACTCTGCGCGGCCCCGCTGCGCTCCCAACTCGGCGCCACGATGCTCACATCCGCAATCTCGCGCAACTCTTCCGCCAGCGCCTTCAACCCCTCGGCCTGGTAGCCATCATCGTTGGTCAACAACACCCGCGCCTTTTTCACGTCTGCACATACTCCCTTATACATTCTAGTTGGAACTGGGCAGGACTTCCCAATCGTGTTTTCAGGATTCCCAAGGATTGAAAACTGGCACGCCAGTCGGTGCCGCATGCTTCGTATTCCGCGTGACCAGCGTCAAATTGTGATGGAACGCAGTGGCCGCTAAAAGGGCATCCATCGCCGGGATTGGTCGGCCCGCCACCAAGGCTTTCGCAGTAATTCTTCCCCAACGGTCGGCTATTTCCTGATTCACGCCTAATATGCGGCCGGCAAAACGGATCAGCAGATCTCGACTCAGCCACGACTCCAAGTTTGCGCGTCGCGCTGGCGGCGGAGCAGAATCGATCCCAGAGCGAATCTCTCCCAGCGTCAACACGCTGACATGAAATAATTGTTCGTCGGACGCTTCTAGCCAGGCCAGGACGTTAGTATTTGCTTGCGGCTTGACGGTTTCGGATAAGACATTGGTGTCCAGTAGATACCCGCTCAATGGTCCACTTCCCGTCCATAGTCTTCTTCGCGCTCCAGGTTGATTCCAGAACCCATCAAAGGGGATTCCCGCATGAACTGCACAAAACTCTTGGGCTGCTTGGCACGGGCGGTGAGGGCTTCAAAATCCTCAGCCGGGAGCATAACCACGGCCTCTTTATCTTGTCTCGTAATCCATTGGGGACCCTCTGTCCGAGTGCGGCGGAAAAGTTCGCTGAACCGCGCCTTCGCGGTCTGCAGTTGCCATCGTGTTGCGGGGGCACTGCTCGCAGCGGTTCGCTGTTTTTTGCTCTTGCTAGGAAGTCGTTTTTTCATCGGACACCAATCTGACCAGTCTGACTAGTCATATGATAAACGAATTTCCCCGAAGAATCAAGCGCATCCCGGATCAAAACGTTGTGGACCTTCCCGAAAATTCAACGATCCAAGCTCGCTGCTCCGGCGTATCTGGCACAGGCAATCCCCTAGCCTCCTCAATTTTGCAGAATGCTTCTTCCGCTAAGAACCCTCGGCGGATCAGCAGGCATGCGGCGATCAGGGACGACCTGCCAATGCCCGCCCTACAGTGAATCGCGATCGCTAAACCCGCTTGAGTTTCGACATCCAACTTGTCGATGAATCTACGAAACTCGGCTAGCTCTATCGGGACAGAGCGGTCTTTAATAGGAAAGGTAAAGTATTTCAAACCCTGTTGAACACAGTGTTGTTCTTCTTCGATTAGACCCAATTCTGCAATTTCGCCCGGTGTCAAAGCCGAAACAATGACTTGAATTCCACCCTTTTTCACGAAGGCGATGTCGTCAGCAAGCCAGTCGCCGCCGCGCGGGCGCGGCATGGTTGCGATGCGGTATTGATCTGTGGTTATCCAAAAGAGACGCATTCGATGGGTTCACCTTTCTGAAAAAAATCAAAGTCTCAGGGATTGCTGGAAACACCGAGGAGGGAATGTGGGCTGAAGAAGAAGAACGAAAACCTCTGAGGAGAAATGGTCGGGACGGCGAGATTTGAACTCGCGACCTCACGCACCCCAAGCGTGCGCGCTACCAGGCTGCGCTACGTCCCGACCGCAGCGGCCGCGAAAAAAGGCCGCAAACTAACTATTTCCACGGTATCACTTGCCTTCGAGCAGCGTCAAGAAACTGCGCAGGGAATCGCGCAGGTCGAGCAGCATTTTGCGGTTTAATTTCACCGCTTCTCCTTCGGTTACGCTGGAGGCGGTAAGCTCATCCACCGCGGCTTCTAGGCCGCCCCCGTTTTCGAGGTCGCGCAGGTGGCGGCGCGCGCCCGCGATCGTGAAGCCTTCGTCGTAGAGCAGGCGCTTGATCTTCAGCACCAGGTCGACGTCCTGCTGACGGTAGAGGCGATAGCCCTGGTGGCCCTTCACCGGTTGCAGCAAGGGAAACTCCTCTTCCCAATAACGCAGAACAAACGGCCGGATTTCGGTGATGCGGCTGACTTCGCCGATGCGGTAATACCGCTCGTCCTGTTCCTCGGAGACCGCGACTGAGGCTGCGCTGCTCATTTTAGGGTTCGCTTCACCTTGAAATGCGCGGGGTGGGACGCTCCCGCTTTCAGGTTGTGAGTTTAGCAGAAGGGCTTACGGGCAGCCACAGTACTTGAGCGCGGCGGAGGGGTGTCTCCGAATGAAACAGCCGATGGATCTACTCTTCTTCGTCGCCGCCGGCGGGAGAGCGATCTTCGCGCTTTTTTAAGCGCTGAATGAAGCGGACCGGGGTGCCGGTAAAATCCCATTTCGCGCGCAACTGGTTTTCCAGGAAGCGTTCGAAGTTAAAGTGCAGGGGTTTTTTCTGGTTGGTGAAGAGCAAGAAGACCGGCGGGGCGGTCTTGGCCTGGGTCATGTAATAGATCCGCACCGGCCGGGCCTTCGGGTTTGAAGCCCGCTGCAAGTCCACGTCTTCTTTTAGCCAGCGGTTCAGTTCGCCGGTGGACACCTTGCGGTTGCGCGACTGGACGACGTGATCGATCAGCGAATAAAGCTTTTCGGTGCGTTCGCCGGTTTTTGCCGAAAGAAAAATGATCGGAGCGTAACTGAGGAATTTGAATTTCTGCTGGACCATTTTCTCGTAGTCAAAGAGCAGCTTATGCTTGTCCACAGGCCGTTGCTTCACGCCGGCCACGGCGCGCTTGGCCTTGCCCCGGGCGCTCTTTTCGGAAGTGTCTTCGGCGCGTTGCGCGGCTTCGACGGCCAGGTCCCACTTGTTCACGACGATGATTACCGAGCGGCCGGATTCTTCGGCATAATTCGCAATCGTGGCGTCGCCCGAGGTCACACCCTGCTCGCCATCGATTACCAGCAGCGCCACATCGGCGCGTTCCAGGCCGCGGCGCGCCATCACCACGCTCAATTTTTCCGCCACCAGCTTGGTTTTCCCTTTGCGGCGGATTCCCGCGGTGTCCACGAAGCGGTAGACGCGGCCGTTACGCACCACGTCGGTGTCCACATTGTCCATCGTGGTCCCGGGAATCGGGGAGACAATGGAACGCTCCTCGCCCGCGAGGCGATTCAGCAGCGTGGATTTCCCTACGTTGGGCCGGCCGATGATGGCGAGTTCTACTTCTTTTTTCTCGACGGGTTGGTCTTCCACTGCTTGTCCTTGCAGCTGCTTCAACGCTTCGTCCAGCAGGTCGTCCACGCCGGTGCCGTGCTCCGCCGCGATCGGAAAAACCGGCACGCCCAGGGAATAAAACGCCGCCGCGTTGGCTTCCTGCATCGCCGAGTCGATCTTGTTTACGGCCACGACGAACGGCTTTCCCGTGCTGCGCATCAGCCGGGCCAACTCCTGATCTAAGGGCGTCAAGCCTGCCTGGCTGTCCACCACCAGCACCAGCAGGGCAGCGTTGTCGAATGCCACGCGCGCCTGGCGGAAAATTTCGGTGGGAATCAGAGCCTTGTCGTCGGGCACGATGCCGCCGGTGTCCACGACTTCCAGGACTCGGCCGTTCCATTCGGTTTTGCCGTACATCCGGTCGCGGGTGATGCCGGGCTCGTCGGTGACGATGGCCCGCCGTGTTCCGGTCAGCCGGTTAAAGAGCGTGGATTTGCCGACGTTCGGCCGTCCGACGATGACCAGCGATGGTAGTTTCTCCGCCATAAGCTTGTGCGCGCCCTACAGTGCAATCTTTACCTGAATCCCAATCTTCCAATCTACCGCATCCCCACCGAAGTAGCGAATTGTCATGGGCCAGCCCGGTGGGGATTTGTGACCGGGGACACACCGTTCCCCGGCGAATTCTCGGGGGAATGGGGCATAGTACAGATAGAAACATTTTCTTTTGAAAACCTTGCTTCTCTTGCATTCTCTGAGTATGTTCATTGGCAACAATCCATGGTGTCCTTGGACGCTTCGTCGAGGAACGCGTCCGCAAAACTCTCGGGGTTTCGAGATGACCATTGAACCGATCAAGGAGTAGCTGATGAACAGCTTTTTCCGCGCTATTCGTACGCTCGCGCTGGTTGCATTTGCATTGACACTTTTTGCCGGAACGTCGACGTTCGCGCAGACATTCCGCGGCACGATCCTCGGCAGCGTTACCGATAGTTCAGGGGCCGCCGTGCCCGGCGCCACAGTGACGATCAAGAACCTGGATACGGGATTGGTGCGCACGGTCTCCACGTCCGATGATGGCAGCTATTCCGCGCCGGAACTGCCGATCGGCAATTACAGCGTGTCCGTGGAGAAGGCTGGCTTCAAGCTCGGTGTGGTCACTGGTATCAAAGTGGAGGTTTCATCGGAGCGGCGCGCGGATGTTTCGCTGCAGCCGGGGCAATTGGCCCAAACAGTCACCGTTAAGGGCGAAGAACTCCCCATGGTCGAGTCCACCTCGAATACACTGGGCGGAATCGTGGAATCCAAGGTCGTAACCTCGCTCCCGGTGAACGGCCGTGATTATCAAAAACTGATTTTTCTGGTCCCCGGGGTAGCCGGCTCACCTGACCAAATTACCGATTCTCCCGGTTCCTTCGGCATCTTCTCTGTTAACGGAGCCCGCGGCCGCGCTAACAACTTCCTTCTCGACGGCACGGACATGAACGACGGCTACCGCAACGACCCGGCCATCAACGAAGCCGGCGTATTCGGTACCCCTGCAACGATTCTCCCGGTCGAGGCCATCGCCGAACTTCGCGTGGCCTCAAACTTCGAAGCCGAGTATGGGCGCAGCGCAGGCGCAGTGGTTAATGTTGTGACCAAGAGCGGCACCAATCAGATCCACGGCTCGGTTTTCGAATTTTTCCGCAACAATGCCATGGACGCGCGAAACTATTTCAACGACACCTCGTTGCCGCAAAATCCCTTTCACAATAATCAGTTCGGCGGCTCCCTCGGCGGGCCGATCATCAAGGATAAGACTTTCTTCTTCATCGACTACGAGGGTCTGCGCGAAGTCGGAGCCCAGTCCACGCCTTCCTGCGTCCCCACCGCGAACGACATTCTGTTTTACGCTCCCACATCTGGTGACCCCACCTCGATCAACCCAGTCGCCGCCAAGATCCTTGCGCAAAAAGGATGGCCTGCGCCCAACGGTTCCGGATCCTGCATTGGGAATCCGGCGGATGGGCTTAACTCCGATGGATCGTTCGCGACTGTGTCCTCAAATACAACGCTGCTTACGCCCTTCTCCAACAACGTCAACGGCGGCATCATCAAGATCGATCACAACTTCAACAAGGACCACATGCTCACCGGCCGCTATTTCCTCGGCGACAGCGAACAGAGCTTCCCGCTGGCCCTGGTAGGCGGCGGCGCTTTGCCGAACTACAACACGTTCACGCCGACTCGCGTGCAACTCGTGTCCATTTCGCTGGTGTCGGTGATCAGTCCCTCGGCCCTCAACGAAGTGCGCGTCGGGTGGAATCGCTTTGGTGAAGGATTCTTTCCGCAGGACCGCCACTTCGATCCTCTCACTGAACTCGGACTCGACACCGGCGCCTCTGGAGTCGACTTGGGACTTCCACGCATCAACGTCGGCTCGTTCCCGCAATTGGGGGCCAGTTCCTCGGTCGCACGCAGCCGCGTAGATGCAAATTGGCACTACATCGACAACATTTCCTGGAAGCACGGGAAGCACGACATCAAGGCCGGCTACGAGTTCCGCCGGACGACCGTCTCACAAATCTTCGACTCCTATTTCCGCGGTCGAATTAACTTCGACGATCTCGCGCAATTCCTTCAGGGGACTCCGGGCAGCGCGCTGCAATATTCCGGAGATTCCAACCGGAACACATTCGAGAATTCCCACTCGATCTACATTCAGGACAGCTACCGCTGGTCAAGCCGCTTAAGTCTAAGCCTTGGATTGCGCTACGACTATTATGGGCTGATTCAGGAAAAGCACGGCAATTTCACCAATTTCGATCCTGCTACTGGTGCAGATATTCTTGTCGGCCAAGGCCGCCTGTACCAGCCGGATTACAACAACGTGGCGCCCCGCGTCAGCGTCGCATGGGACGTCACCGGCCATCAGAAAACCGTCGTCCGCGCGGGATTTGGTATTTTCTATGACGCCTTCTCGCAGGATATGTTTGAAGGACACTTGCCCTTCAACAGCTTCTACGACCCGGGCCCAGCTTATTCCGGCAACGCTCCCCATCCGATCTCTTTTGCTACATGGTCGGGAGCTTCTCTCGGCAATGGCCCCGTTTTTGGTTTTCCGAACCTGATGGCTGACCGCTTCGGCGTGGATCAGAACATGCGCACACCGTACATGGAGAACTACAACCTGAACCTGCAGCAACAGATCAACCGCAAGATGACCTTGCAGGTCAGCTATGTCGGTTCGCAAGGGCACAAACTCCTGAGGTTCCGTGACTTGAATCAGCCGACGCTGGCGCAAATCCAAGCCTATGACTACCACGTTGTCACCGACTCTGCCGGTGACGTACTCCAAGGCGGGTGCTGCACTCCAGGAGCGCTGCCTAACAACGTCGGGGGCGCAGTCTATTACAACTATGAAGAAGCCTCGGGAAATTCCATTTACAATTCGCTCCAGACCAGTTTCCGGATCGACAACTGGCATGGGCTCACCTCCACCTTCAATTACACCTGGTCGCATTCCATCGACGATTCGAGCGACGGGGAAGACTACGTGCCCAATGCGGCACAACCGGATAACAGTCAGGCAGCCAATCGCTTTAACCGCGGCAACTCCAATTTCGACGTTCGGAATCGCATCGCCTGGAACTTCATTTATGAGTTTCCCAACTCGCCAGACAGCCGCTACAAAATCATTCGTAACGGCTGGGGATTGAATGGAATCGTAACCGTCCAGGCCGGGCAACCGTTCCATCTGAACTACAATTTCGAAGACGATTACAACGGAACGGGCGAATTTTTCGCGCGTCCCGACGTTGTCGGCCCTATCGTCTATCACGAAGGTAACCCGAATAATTACCTGCAACTCACCTCGTTCGCGGTGCCCTGCACACTGGATGGATTTGGAACCAGTGCGGGGAACTGTATCTCGATCAATCCCGCAAATCCGGATCCGACGGGCGCCGCATGTGATGGGCAGGTCGGCCCCGGTAATCAGAATACGGGGGGTTGCGTAAATACGATGCACTTCGGGAGTCTTGGCCGGAATTCCCTGCGCGGACCTCACTTCCGGCAGTTTGATTTCTCCATTTACAAAAAGACGCCCATCACCGAACACATGAACATGGAGCTTCGCTTTGAGGCCTACAACCTGTTCAACCATCCGAATTTCGCCAACCCCTATTTGCCGAACTTCATTGCCGACGCGGCGCAGCAAGGATTCAATCCCAACGGAACTTCAGCTGGCGCATTGCATCTGACTGCGACGGGCGACGTAGGCATCGGGTATCCGTTCCTCGGCAGCGGCGGCCCGCGTAGTTTGCAGATTGCCGCGAAGTTCACGTTCTAGCTGGTTTCAACTTTGTAGAAGCAGCGCGAAGGCCCCGGTCGCCCAGCCCGGGGCCTTCGTGTTTTTAAGTCCTTTAGATTCTTCAGTTGCGAGACGCGCCAGCTCCCCAACGCAGATCAGCCGTTTGGGCGGGGCCCTAAGCCGCACAGGACATTGCAACTTGTGATAGTTTTGCGACGGCCGCCGCGTACTAACCTATGGAACCGCTGAGACCAGGGCGAATGAGCGCACCGGGAAAAACGGAGCCGACGGAAGTAATCGCTCGAGCCCGGACTGGGGATACCCAGGCTTGGGGCGAACTGTACCGGGAATTTGCCCCGGCAATCTTTCGCTTTTGCCGAAGGGCAATGCCGACCCGCGAAGACGCGGAAGACGCCACGATGGAGATTTTCATGAAGTTGCGCGACAAACTCATCCAGTACGACCAAACGCGGTCCTTCACCGCGTGGTTGTACAAAGTCGCCGCCAATCATTGCTGGGACATGCTGCGCCGCAAGAAAGCTCGCCACGATAAGGACATGGCCGACGTGGACGACGTGGCTCTGGAATGCCCGGAGCCGAACCAACTGGAAAAGCTGATCGAAGAACGCACCAGCGAGGAAGTGCGCAAGGCGCTGGACACGTTGGGCATGCGTGCGCGCATGGCTCTCGTGATGCGCTACTACTCGGATATGAGTTATGACGAAATTGCGGACGCCCTGGGCGTTCGACGGCAGTTTGTAGGGGTCGTGCTTTTGCGGGCACGGCATGAACTACGGCAGGCGCTTGGAGAGAACAGCGCTCTGGCCGTGGGAGGAACCCGATGACAGAACCACACATGAACCGGGATAAAAACCCGAACGAAACCCATATCGATGAAATGACTTTGCTGTTGTATGTCGAGCGGCAGCTCGACCGCGAGGCCGCGCAGGGCGTGTCTCTCCACACGCAGACCTGCACGCACTGCCTGACGCTGCTGCGCGCGCTGGACCGCGAATCGCGTCTGCTGACCCGCTCCATGCTGGAGCAGGACGAGCCTCTGCCCGCGCGGCTGGCGGAGTTTCAGGAGAAGGTGAAGCGCAACATGCAATGGATTTGGGGCGTGGTCTTTGGCCTGGCGGTAATGGGCGTCTACGCCTTGTACACGGGATACGTCGAGCCCTGGCAACTGCAATTCGAACAAGCCGGTTTCGGCAGCACGAACCTGCTGAATCTGGTGGTGTTTCAGGGCGCATTCTGGAAAGGATGGCAATCCATGTTCAGCTTGTTCGAGGTTCTTGCCGTGATGTGCATGGCTGGCTTCGGCTTGTTCGCGTTCCGGCGGTATCTACGGCGCGGGTCGGCGCTGGCTGTGCTGTTTGCCA
>DATLVJ010000065.1:0-5036 GCA_035577585.1 Candidatus Limnocylindrales bacterium | reverse complement strand
TCCCTACGAGCGGCCCAATGTGCAATTGACCGTCGGCGAGCAAGCCACCGCGAATATCACGCTGCAACTGGGCACGCAAACCCAAACCGTCACCGTCACCACGGAAACTTCTCCTGTCGAAGTCACCCGCTCGGAAAGTTCGCAAACCGTCGAACAGCGCCAGATCGACAACCTCCCCATCAACGGCCGCAACTACATCAACTTCACTTTGATCAATTCACAAACCCTGCGTGACAACTCCAACGCCATCGGCCCCGCTCCGAACAGCGGCTTGAGCATCAGCGGCTCCCGCGCCCGCTCCAACATGGTCAGCGTTGACGGCGCCGACGCCGTCGATAACTCCGTCAACGGCATTCGCTCCACCGTCTCTCAGGAAGCCGTCCAGGAATTCCAGATGGTCCTCAGCAATTACAACGCGGAATACGGCCGGGCCACCGGCGGCGTCGTCAACATCGTCACCAAGAGCGGCACCAACGATTTTCACGGCGACGTTTTCGGTTATTTCCGCAATAAATCTTTTCAGGCGCGCAATCCCTTTTCGGTCGAAGTCGATCCCAACGGGGATCTCATTCCCACCAAGCAAGCCTATACGCGCGTTCAGACCGGCACGGCGTTCGGCGGCGCCCTCAAGAAAGACAAAACCTTTTTCTTTTTCTCCTACGAATACACCCAGCGCGAAGAAACCGGCTTCTCCAGCATCGGCCAGAACAATTTCGGGTTAACTACCGGGCTTGTTCCCTGTCTCCCAATCCCGCTTAGCCTGACACCCTCGCAGTTGGGCTTTTATCAGGGCGGCTTAGGTCAACTCAGTGGGGGTGGCACTTCTTGCACAGGGAACGCCGCTCCGATACAGGCTCAGATTGACGGCTTGGAGAAAGCCGCGCTCGCCACGGGCGCCGCCTCCAACGTTTCGGTCAATGGCGACATCAACAGGAATGTGGATGGAACTCCTGTCCCGCTTGCCACGATCCTCGGCTTTCCTTTTCCGCCAAACCCCGTTACACCAGCGCCGTTTTTCCCGGGCCCCGTCAGTTGCCCACCAAACACCATCACCAGCAACGTCCAGTGCCCCGGCTCCGGCGTCGGCCTGGTGCCTCTGCCGGCCTCTTACGTCGCCCTCGATACTTTGCGTGGCAACTTCCCGATCAACGAGAAAACCAGCCTCTGGTCCGCTCGCCTCGACCAACGCTGGAACAATCGCAACTCTTCCTTCATCCGCGTCGGCGTCTCTCCTTCCCTGGTCACCGGCATTCAGTCCACCTCCCAGAACCAGGTCCTCGGCCAGAACTCCGGCTCGCGTGTCGGCTTGAATCAGACCCGCGATTTCAACATCACCTTCCAGCACGACACCATTCTCAGCGACACTGCGTTCAACGAATTTCGCTTTCAGTATTCTCGTCGTGGTATCCACTTCGGCTATTCCGATCTTCCGGGCGGCTCCAATATTGCCGTGAATATCCCGGGCTTCGGGTATTTTGGCCGTGAACCCTACTCCCCCGTCGATCGCATCGAGCGCCGCTTCCAGTTCTCCGACAACGTCTCCATCTCCCGCGGTCGTCACACTTTCAAATTCGGCGCGGACACGAATCTCATTCAACTTCGCTCCAAGAAACAACAAATCTTCCAGCTCGATTTTGGCGGCGTCGCCAACTTTGGCGGAATAGACCTATTCGGCAGCGGTTTGCCTGCCATCACCGGCCCGCAAGCTTATGGCCTTGGCATCCCGCAGACCTACATTCAAGGCATCGGCTCTTCCAACACTCCCTTTGACAATCTTCCCTTCGGCTTCTTCGCCCAGGACACCTGGCGCGCCACCCGCAAGCTCACCGTGAACTACGGCGTTCGCTACGACGTCGAAATCAGCCCGCTCTTTGCGCCTGCCACCGCCATTAACGCCGCGGCCGAAAAGCAGTTCGGCGTCGTCGAGGGCATTCCTCGCGACTACAACAACGTTGCTCCTAGAATCGGACTCGCCTGGGATCCAAAGGGCGATGGCAAAACCGTCGTCCGCGCTGGATATGGCCTCTTTTATGACCACCCGCTTCTGGCGATCGCATTCGATTCCACCACTGCCGATGGCGGCCGCTCTGTCCAACTTCTTTCCATCGGCGGCCAAGCTTCAGCCTGCGGCATCGTTTCGGCTCCCCAGGCCCCCGCAGGCTACAACACCTGTGGCGGCAACCTGGATACCCCTGGAAACCTCAACGGCTCTTCCATCTTCCAGGGCGCGCTCAATGCGTTTCCCTCGATGTTCTATCAGCCGGATCAGCAGCGCTTTGACGCCCTCAACCCCAACTCGCTGTTCGCAAACCAAAACTATTTGACCGCGGGTTTGCCGCTTCCCATTCTTCCCTTCACTCTTCCCGTTACCTCAAATTTCAAATACGGCTACGCGCAACAAGCCAACCTCACCATTGAACATGTGATTGCCGGCAGTTGGAAGATGAGTGCGGGCTATCAATGGACGCGCGGAATTCATCTCAATCGTCCCATCGACATCAATCCAACCGACCCTGTGCTCCTTACTTCGAACGAAGCCAGCGCCGTCGCCGTCGGACTCGTTGCTCCGGGCAGTAACCCACTCGGGGTTATCGTTCCTTCCACGCCCAACACTACTTGCAACTTTGGTCCCGGACCGTTGTCCGCGATCCAAGCGGTTAACACCTCCACCGGCAGCATTGCGTTTGCCACTCCTGCCGGTCAACCACTGGCTCCTGGCGCTTTGGGTCTTGGATTCACTGGACCAAACTGCGGTGGCAGTCCGGTCGGCCTCATCGGCACCCCCGCTTTCTTCAACTATTTCAGGAAGTCCGGTCCGAACCCGTCGTTCGCCACAGCCGTTGGTGTGCAAGCGATGGGGGCCAATCGATGCCCGCCGGGCACTACTGCTTTCACTTGCGGCTTCGCTGTGCAGCAAGCCCTGGCGAATGCGGCGGGCTATCCCGTGGGCGGCGCGCCGGTGCCCTTTAACAGCATTGATGCCCAGAACTCCGACGCCGCCTCCTGGTACCACGCACTCACCATCAACGTGGAGAAGAGCTTCTCGCGCCACTTCACTTTGCTCTCCAGCTACACCTGGTCGCACTCCATCGATAACGGCACCGACCTTCAGTCCACTCTCGAGCCTCAGGACAGCCGCTTCGGCTACCTTGAAAAGGCCAACTCCGTGAACGACCAGCGCCATCGCTGGGTCACCAGCGGCGTCTTCCAGACGTCGCCTCACAAGGGCGGTGATTCCTTTGCCCAAAGCTTCCTCAGCGATTTCACCTTCGCGCCGCTCATCGAGGTTGCCTCGGGCCGGCCCTACAATGTCATCACGGGTGAGGATCTTCGGTTGTTGTTCAGCTCCGAAGGTGTCCGCCCCGATCGCGGGGGCGCCACCTCATCGCCGTTCATTCACGGCGCCACGTTCGGCCTTCCCACTGTTTGCCTCACCAACGACAAACAGCCTTTCATTTCTCCCGCGGCGCCGTTTGGCTGCTTCGGAACACTCGGCCGCGACGCTTTCACTTCACCTGGATTCTTCCAGTTCGATCTCCGCGTCTCCAAGGGGATCAGCTTCGGCGAGCGCTTCCGTCTCGATCTTATCGCCGACGCCTTCAACCTTTTCAACCACACGAATATCGCCGGGGTGAACCAGCTCTGCGATCCCACAGCCGGTGCCACCTGCGCCGCAGGCCAGCCAACCTCCGCCTTCGACGCCCGCCAATTCCAGTTCGCTCTAAAACTCAACTGGTAAGCGGCTCCGCCATCAATCGTATTCCAACAAGAAAGGCCCCGGCAAAAACCGGGGCCTTTTTCCTTTCTTCCCTCTGTGAACTCTGTGCCTTCTCTGTGTCCTCCGTGTTAGATCTTTTGTCTTGAACTTCCGAACCCTCTCAAAGTTTCCTGTATAATTTCCCGGCCATGTCCAACCCGCCGCCACCAAACACGTCCCCCACGCCCCTGGTCGAAATCCATCGTTCTCCAAACGTCCTCACCTTCACCCTCAACAATCCCGACCACGGCAACGAAGTCACCGGCCCCATGTTCGATGCCATGCTCGCAGAGCTCCGCTCCGAATCTCCGCAACCCCGCGCTCGCGTCCTGCGCATCCGCGCCAATGGCAAAGTTTTCTGCACCGGCCGCGAGCGCGCCGCACGCGACGAACAATCGGTCCGCGCCGAAGTCTCCCGCCTCATCGACTTTAAACGCCTCGTCCGCACGTCCTCTCTAATCTCCGTTTCCGAAGTTCAGGGCGACGCCTTTGGATTTGGCCTGGGCCTCGCCATCGTCACCGACTTCCCTCTCGTCGCCGACACCGCCTCCCTCTGCTTCCCCGAAATGACCCACGGCCTCGCGCCCGCCGCCATCATGGCCTACCTCGGCGAATACGCTCTGCCGCGCTTCGCTTTTCCTCTCGTCCTGTTCGGCCAACCCTTCACTCCAGAGGTTGCCCAGGAGATCGGCCTGATCTCCATGGTCTGCCCTCCGCCAAAACTAACCGGTATAGCCAACAGGCTCATCGCCCGCATCGTCCAACTGGACCCCGGCGCTGCCCGCCGCTGCAAAGAATTCTTTCTCACCGCTCAATCCAACTCCTTCGAAAAAAACTGCGCTCTCGCCGCCGAAGCCCTCACCGCCGGCACCCTGGCCGCCCTCGCGGGAAAAAAGTGAGCCGCCTTTGAGCGTCAACGCCGGCGCGCGCCTCGACCGCCTCCCCATTTCCAAATTTCATCGTCGCATCCTCACGCTCATCAGCATCGGCATGTTTTTCGACGGCTACGACGTCTATGTCGCCGCCAGCGTCCTCGGCGCCACAATCCATTCCGGCTTTTCCACTCTCGCGCAAAACGCCCAGTTCGTTTCCGTCACCTTCATCGGCATGATGCTCGGCTCTTTCCTCACCGGATTTCTCGGTGATCGTTTCGGCCGCCGTTTCACCTATCAGGCAAACCTCATCATCTTCGGCCTCGCCTCTATCGCCTCCGCGTTCGCACCCAACATGCCCACGCTCATTCTCCTTCGCGGCGTAATGGGCATTGGACTCGGCGCCG
>DATLVJ010000064.1:0-3667 GCA_035577585.1 Candidatus Limnocylindrales bacterium | reverse complement strand
TTCGAGCCCTGCACTGCCCACCATCCGCTAGTGACAGCACCACCACCGCGGGGACGTAGTTCAGTTGGTTAGAACGCTGCCCTGTCACGGCAGAGGTCGCGAGTTCGAGTCTCGTCGTCCCCGCCATATTTTTCAAACACTTACAGATGGCCCAGAAAACAATCTGGGTCCGTTCGGTCCAATAATCGGTCAAAATGTTCTGTCCGCCGCGCATCCTTTCGAACGCAAATTGGGACGCGCTCTCCAACACCAACTACTGAATGAGTGTTGATTTGCTCGCCGATTGCGAGCCGCCGGGTAGGATCGCATCCACCAATTTCTCTTGTGCCAGCATTTGCTTTCCGGTGTTGCTTGAAGATATTTGTTCGTCACATGAAGATTGCTGTGACGCAAGTAGTCGCGAATTGTGAGTTGATGTTCTCCCATCTCTGCCAGGATCGCCCCAACCGTGTACCGAAACGTGTGCCAGCCCACGCCGGTCATGCCGACCGCCGTAAAGGCCGGTTGGATTTTGCGACGCCCTGGTGAGTTTCTTCATCCGGCTGATCACCATGCTCAACACCTTAACGCGGTGACCAGCCAGCACGTCGGCGACATCCAGGTGGAAAGTCCTAACGTTCAGGCGATGGCGTTCGAACCGTCGGGAGCAAAGATGTACGCGGACTTAGCGGATCTCAATAAAGTGGCGGTGACTGACCGGGAAAAACGCACCGTGGTCGCGACATGGCCTACTACCCCCGAATGCCAGAGGCCTTATGCCCTGGCGCTGGATAGTGCCCATCACCGGCTTTTCGTCGGTTGCCGAATGTATGCGGCGCAAGCGGAATGGTGGCAGCCCGGGAGGATGCTCGTGATGAACACGGATTCGGGCAGAACGATCGTGACTCTCGATGCGGGAGGCGGCGCAGACGAAATGTTTTTTGATCCTGCGAGTCAACGCATCTACTCTCAGGGATACGAAGGAATTGCAAATATCTGGAAGGAACTTGATCCCGACCATTATGAGCCTATTGGGGCAATCCAAGGCGGTGTGCATGGGAAAACATCTCTCCTGGTGCCTGAATTAAACCGGTATTACCTGGCCGTGTCGGAACATCAAGATGTAATCAGAGGGATTCAGGGTGGAAAATTTGAAGAGGCATATATAGAGGTCTACGAGGTGGAACCATAGCGTCGCAAAACAACCATGCTACGCCGAAAGACACAACGAGTGTGCCCCATAGTCGCCGCTTACCGACCAGGCCCGAATAGTTCTTCCTTTGAGGAGATTTGCCGATCAAGCTCATCACCGATCTGCTTGGCGAGTTTGGCAGCCGCGGCTTCTTCGCCGTCGCCAAATCTGAGGCCAACCACCGTGAGCCCTATAGTCTTGCCGGTCCTGTCATGGAGTCGCTCCAATACAGTTGAGGACTTCCCTTTCATTTCCAGAATGGGAGTTCCGTCGTCGATTACGTGCAAGTCCCCACAGGAGGACTTCTTGCCAATTTTGCTGCGATCCGTTGCCGCAACGATAATCGCGTCGGGAGAAGACGGCGGTGGGAGGTGCAATCCCAAGTAAATTAGATCCGGACGATGCTTTGCCGCGACAGTATCAACAAGTGTTTGGGCGAAGGTTGGTTTGGCATTCTGATCCTGTGACCTCGCTCCCTTGATATGCGCCGTTAGGAGCACAAGAGTTATGAGCAGGCCCCCCGTTACCCTGATCACCAGGTACGAAGTAGAGGTAGTAGTTTGACGTTTTGCTTGTGTGGCTCGAGTCAAGAACATTCAAAACCTCCTCAAAGCATAGCTTTTGTTCGAATGATTTGAATTTCTTTCCCTGAAGACAACTTCATTAGAAGACCTTGGTGGAAGGGACCTTGGTGGGTGAGGCGAGGCTATCGAGAGCTGCCGTGACACCCCCGTCGTTGTGAGGTACGCCGGCTAAACGAAGACCCATTTCGATTCCACTTAGTGTTCCCGCCAGCATCAGATCATTGAAGCTTCCGAGGTGTCCTATCCGGAATACCTTGCCCGCCAGTATCGAGAGTCCCGCGCCGAGCGACATATCGAACTTCTCGAGGATGATGTTTCGCAGTCGATCTGCGTCATGGCCCTCTGGTACAAAAGCGGCGGTAAGCGAATTTGAATATTCTTGGGGTTCTTCGCAAACAACTTCTAGGCCCCAGGCTCGCACAGCGGCCCGCGTCGCTTGGGCGTGACGATGATGCCGATCAAACACGTTTGACAGACCTTCTTCTTGTAGCATCGTAAGCGCTTCTTGCAGTCCATAGATGAGATTCGTGGCTGGTGTAAACGGAAAAAAGCCGGTGCGATTGGGCGTCAGCATATCTTTCCAGTCCCAATAAGATCGGGACAGCTTTGCTGCTTTGCTGGCGGAAAGCGCTTTTTCCGAAATAGCGTTGAAACTGAGGCCCGGGGGAAGCATAAGGCCTTTCTGCGAACCGGCCACGGTGACGTCAACTTCCCATTGCTCGTGGCGATAGTCCACACAAGCCAAGGAAGAAATCGTATCGACGATCAACAAGGCCGGGTGACCAACAAGATTCATGGCACGCCGAATTTCAGAGATGCGGCTGGTGACTCCCGTGGAAGTTTCATTGTGGACCACCATAACTGCCTTGAATGTATGTTGCGAATCGGAACCCAGTCGCGCTTCTACTTCCGCGGGATCAGCTCCTCTACGCCAGGTGCCCGGTACGTACTCAACCTTGATGCCAAATCTCTCCGCGAGCTGGCGCCAGAGTTGCGAGAAGTGGCCGGTCTCGAACATCAACACACGATCGCCGGGAGAAAGCGTGTTCACTATGGCGGCTTCCCAGGCGCCCGTGCCGGAGGCGGGATACATAACCACCGGACCACTGGTCTGGAAAACCGTGCGCAAATTTTCGAGCACTTCGCCCGCTAACTTTGCAAATTCCGGGCCGCGATGGTCAATGACCGGACGATTCATCGCTCGCAACACGCGGTCCGGAACATTCGTGGGACCCGGAATTTGGAGAAAATGCCGACCAGAATGTATCAAGTTTGGCTCCGAAAGAGTTTTTCGCTCGTCTACATTAGTTATCTGTTCTTGCCGAGTTCGCGACGCAGGCCGATCTGCAAGGCTTGCGCCAGATGAACCGCCTGACGTCCGGTGGAGTGAAAGATCTGCTCGCGGCAACTAAAACCATCCGACACAATCAGTGTCTCCTGCCCTGCGCTCCGTACAGCCGGCAGGAGTATGCGCTCGCCCACAGCCTGGGATACGGCGAACTTGTCCCTCTCGAACCCAAAAGGTCCGGCCATCCCGCAACAGCCCGAATCCAGCGACTGCAGTTCACATCCCGTCTTCCGCAGTAACGATTCTTCATCATCCATCTTCATGAGTGCCTTGTGATGGCAGTGGCCATGGAGCAGAACTTTGCCAGAGATATGCGGCGGCTGATATCCGGGTGTTTTGCGTTCAAGGAATTCGCTGAGCAGAAACGTCTGGCGTTTCAGTCGGACAGCGCGTTCTTCCCCAGGAAACAAGTTCTGCAGTTCGTCTCGAAAGACCGAGGCACAGCTCGGCTCCAACACTATGATGGGTAAGCCAGCGTCAATCTCCCGGCCCAGCGACTGCATGATTTTCCGCAGGTAGCGTTTCGCTTTATCGAGCATGCCAAAATCATAGAGGGGCCGCCCG
>DATLVJ010000063.1:0-6844 GCA_035577585.1 Candidatus Limnocylindrales bacterium | reverse complement strand
TGCAGCGCGCAGGCAAGACCCGCCGGCCCGGCGCCGACGATCAGAACGTCCGCTTCCAATTGTTCGCGTTGAATGGCCATGCCGTTATTTTATCAAACAACTGTTTGGCGAAAAGACGGAATCTGGCAGTTCCGAAATGTTGCGGTGATGCAGTGGCCGAGCTTAAGGCCGGCCGCTACACGAACGCCACTAGAAACCCGGAGCGCCGGAGGAAGCCGGTCGCATTTCCGGTGCATTGACGCCGAAGCGCAAATGCGCGAACCATGACTGGCTGAGCGACATGAATCCTGTGTAGAGGTAACCCCACACAAATAGCAGCAGGAACGGCACCGTGGCGTAGTTTTCATTCATGATTGCGTATACGACCGTCAGTCCGAAATAGAGGCCCAGCGCCACTTCGAAGTACGGCATCCAGCCGGCTTTGTTCTTATATTTCTTGGCGGCAAACGTGCCGGACTTGCCTTCAATCTTGAATTTCGGCGTGCGCGCAAAGTCCGATTTCTTGCCAACGATGGCTTCGAGCACGGCTTGTGCGTTGCGCACGCTGATACCGATACCCGTGGCCATCACAAACGGCATATAGAGAAATGTAGTCAGCCAGGTCTTCGGACGCAGTTCTTTTTGCGCCGCAAGATAGAAACTGGAGATCGAACAGGTCGACGCAAGGAACAGCGGCAGATCGATCACCAGCATCTGGAACCAGCCTTGATAAAAACGCACAATCATCGCCGGCAAAAGCATCGTGGAAAGCAGCACCATCAGAGGGTAGGAAATATTCGCAGTCAGATGAAAAAACGCTTCGGACTTCACGTAAAACGGCACATCCGACTTGAACACCTTGGGAAGAATTTTCTTGGCCGTCTGCATCAGGCCCTTGGCCCAGCGCGCCTGTTGCGCCTTGAAACCGTTCATGTCCACCGGCAACTCGGAGGCGCACTCAATGTGCGGCAAATAAAGAAATTTCCAGCCCTTGAGCTGCGCGCGATAGGAAAGATCGGTGTCTTCCGTCAGCGTGTCGTGCTCCCAACCGCCGGCGGCATCAATCGCGGCGCGGCGCCAGACGCCGGCGGTTCCGTTGAAGTTGAAAAAGGTTCCCCGGCGCGAACGCCCGCCATGCTCAATCACGAAATGCCCGTCGAGCAGAATCGTTTCCACGCGCGTCAGCAGCGAGTAGTCGGTGTTGAGATACGTCCAGCGGGTCTGTACCATCCCGATCTTGCCTTGCGTCGCGGGGTCCAGAAAATAGGGAACCGTGCGGCGAAGGAAATCAGGCTGGGGAATAAAATCCGCGTCAAAAATCGCCACGAATTCGCCTTGCGCCGTCTTCAACCCATTCTCCAGCGCGCCGGCTTTGAAGCCTTCCCGATTCGCGCGGTGAATATAGCTGATCGGCAGCCCTTGAATCGCGTGCCGCTCGACACACGCACGGGCCACCTCCCGCGTTTCATCCGTCGAATCGTCGAGCACCTGGATGTCCAGCAACTCGCGCGGGTAGTCAAATTGCGCCACCGCGTCCACCAGCCGCTCGATCACGTAGCGTTCGTTGAAGATGGGAAGCTGTATGGTAACCTTGGGCCAGTTTTCGACCGCGGGCGGCGCCGGTGGGACATTCTTGCGGTAAGCAAAATAGTCGTAAAGCAACACGTACCGGTGTAATCCGTAAAGCGCCAGCATGAACAGCACGATGAAGTAAGGAATCATCATCGCCATATCAAACGAGTTGGCGTTGTAGACCCCGGTGAACGTCTTGTCCGTGATTTTGTGCCAGTAATGGCTCAGGCCGCCCTGGGCGGCGGCCGCGAAAAGAAGTGGAGCGAAGTTCAACAAGATGCGCGTCTCTCCGAATGACTTCCGAAACTCAAACTGAAAAACTGAAGCTTGCCGGGCTGCTGGCGGCGGGAGCGTTGCTGGAGGCGCTCTACGTGCGGATGCACAGCCTGTATTACCTGAAAAATCACGCGATTGCGTTTATCGTGCTGGCGCTAGGCGCCGGGATAGTCTACCTGATTGCCTTGTATGGTTTCGACCAGACACGGGCGTCGCGCGCTTCCTTCATTTTACTCATTTTTTGCGCGCTTGTATTCCGCGCCACCCTCTGGCCGATGCAGCCCACGCTTTCCGACGATCTGCAGCGCTACCGCTGGGACGCCAAAGTCCAGGCCAACGGCTTCAATCCGTACGCCATTGCACCGCGAGATCCGCGGCTTGCCTACCTGCGCGATCACGAGTACAAAATCATGCCGGGGCGGGAAACGCCGACGATCTACCCCCCGGCAACTGAACTGGTCTATCGCGCGACTTGGAAAGTATTTCCGGGCCCGACAGCGTTCAAAGCGCCGTTTGCGGCCGCGGATGTGCTGGTGATTGTGCTCCTCGCCTGGATCTTTCGCGGGGAAAAAGATCGTACGTTCCGTGTCGCCGTTTACGCCTGGAATCCCCTGGTGATCGTGGAATTTGCCGGCAGCGGCCACAACGATGTGCTGGCGATCCTCGGAATTGTTTGCGGCTTGGCGCTTTTCAAGAAATGCCCCGCGCTCGCGAGTTCGTCGATTGCTCTTGCCGCCATGGCAAAGGTTTTTCCCGCCGTGCTGCTGCCGGTGTGGATTCGCCGCGCGGGTTGGCCAGAGAAGCGGTCCGGTTGGTGGGCCGCCGGACTTGCGGCTGCGTCGGGCGCGCTTGTGCTGCTGCCGTACTGGAGCGCGATCGGCGCGTTTCGCGCAAACCTCGCGTACTACGAAGCGACCTGGAAAAATTATCATGCCAGCCTGTACACGGTGATCGACTGGCTGAGCGGCGGCGGAACCCGAATTCCCGCGCTGGCCGGCGCCGCGGCGATTTGGGGATTGGCGCTGTGGCTTGCCTGGAAACGCGCCGAGCCCGCTCGCGCAGCATATTTGTTGATCGGAACAAGCCTGGCGTTCTGGCCCAATGGCTACCCGTGGTATTTCACGTGGATTGTTCCGCTGTTGTGTTTTTTTCCGAATCCCGCGTGGCTGCTGCTCACGGTGCTGCAATTCTTGTCCTACAACGTGCTCATCGGCTACGGAATTCTCGGCCAGTTCAAATTTGATCCAGTAATGCAGTGGCTGGTGTACGCGCCATTCTACGCGCTATTGATCGGCCAGTATTTGGCGCGCAGAATTCGATCCGAATCCTGAACACAATTCTTGATTCAGATCAGGATTTCAGGGAATCAGAACAATCTTTCCGTGGGCGCCGGGAGCCAGCACGTCCACGTGGGCTTTCGCCGCATCCTTCAGTGGAAGTTCTTTCCCCACGATAGGCCGCAAGGTACCGTTCTCCAGCCCCGCGCCGATTGCGGCGTGAATTTCCACCAATTCGGGTTCCGTCGCGGCCCAGAGCGTAAATCCCCTGGCCGTGCCGCGCCGCGCCATCAGGTCGCGGGGATTGATGGTGATTTCACCGCGGTTGCCGATGATGATCACGCGGCCGTTCATCGCCAGCAATTTCAAATCGGTGGAAAGATTCACGTTCGCGAGCATTTCCAGAATCACGTCCACGCCGCGTCCGCCCGTCGCCTTCAAAATTTCTTCCGCGTATCCCGCCTTACTGTGATCGAACACCTGATGGGCGCCCTCTTTTTTCGCCAGGTCCATTCCTTTTTGCGTGCTCGCCGTGCCGAATACGATCAAGCCCATGCTCCGCGCGAATTGTACCGCCGCTGTTCCCACTCCTCCGCTCGCTCCGTGAATCAGCACGGTCTCTCCGGGACGTGCGTGCGCGTGATGAATCAAGGCTGTAATTGCGGTCCCATAGGGAACCCAGACTCCCGCCCCTTGGGTGAACGAAATTTTGTCCGGCAAAGGATGCACCTGGGATTCGAGCGCCAGAGCATATTCGGCGTAAGCGCCGGTTACGGTCCTCGCGGTGTAAACGCGAGCGCCCGGCTTAAACCTGGTGACGCCCTCGCCCACCACTTCAATCAGTCCCGCGGCGTCGGAACCCGGCGTATACGGCAGCGGCGGCTTGATCGCGTATGTTCCGTTGCGCATATAAGTGTCGTAGGGATTCACGCCCGCGGCATGCACGCGAACGAGGACCTGTCCCGCTGCGGGCTTTGGCGTCGGGATATCCTGCAACTGCAAAACTTCCGGCCCGCCGAATTGATGCACTTGTATTGCTTTCATCAGCAATCTCCTTGATGCGCGGAGTCCCGCAAATCGTTGGCTGAATTCATCCTCGTTTGCGCAACAACAAGATACCGGGAACTGCCCCGGCCCCAAAACGAAAAAGCCGCGCCGTCAGAAATGATCGTCATGAATCAACGCCGCCGCAGCTGTGTCGTTTGTGGCCTTCGCCCAGGCGGTGGTCTGCCAGTTGTCCTTCGATTTCTTAGCAGGGAGAAAACCCGGCATTAACTGGTTGAAGTGTTGTGCAAGGCCGAACAAGTAAGGCTCATACAGATTGCGAAGCTCTGTAAGCTTTTGCAGGGCTCCTGGCGTACTTGAGAGTTTCGTTCCATGCTTCGCCAGCGTCTCGTGGATAAGCTGCAATACTTCCGGCGGAAGGCGATCCTTGGCCGGCGGGAGTGGCGCCACCGAAAACACCTGGCAGAGGTCAACAACCGCGTGCCGCGCGATCGCAAAAGTAAGCTGCGCTTGCCGCGCGCAAACATCCTCCATGCCTGAGATGGTGAGGGCGCACGCATCCAGGATGGCCGTTAGGGAACTGATCCAGGACTGATTGTCGTGTTGCGAGCGGAAATACGCGAGTACCGGATAGGAAAGATGGCTTTCCAGCACCTGAGCCGACCATCGCTCCCAATCCTTGAACAGCTTGCGCAGCTCTTCATGGCCGCCCTGGAATGTGTGGCGCAACAGTAGTTCGCCGCCGGAGGGAGGTGCGCCGGCCCTGGCATCCAGCAGGACGATCTCCGTCTCACGATCGGCAAACGAGCCGTAAATAAACGGCAGATAGCCAATCACCGCGGCCAGAAAGCCAAATCCAAATCCCGATTCCACCACCACCAGAAAACGCGACAAGCCCGAGCGCGGCACCACGTCACCTAAGCCCAACGTGAAAAACGTAGTGCCGCTCAGGTATATATCCGTGGAAAAGCTGGGTGTGGTTCCCGAAAGATTCAAAGCAGAGCCTGCGCCGTATTGCATCATCGCGAAACTGAGAATCAGCCCCGCGGCCCACACGGCGATCAGGAAGAGTAGGGAAATCGGCCCAAAAAATCCAAGGAACGAGTCGCGCCTCTTTTTTGAGGGAATCAGCCGGGCGTAGAGCTTCCAGGTGCTCCAGGTGAACTGGAAATAGAAGCGAGTCAGGCGGAATTTCCGGGTGACGCGCCGGGGCAGGATGATGGCCTCGAACGCGTCCCAGATCACTATCAGAAAAATCACTACGCCGGCGATGAACACACCCGGAGCAAGAATCATGCGGAACCCGCCTCCTTCATCGCTGCGGACAATGTGATCAAGCGGAGGTCGACGTGACCAGCCGCGCGTTCACGGAGATTTCCGTCTTGAAAAGTTTGGAGACAGGGCAGCCGGTCTCCGCGCCCTTTACGGCCGCGTCGAACTTTGCCTTGTCGGCGTTGGGAATCGTCGCCACCAGATCCAGCTGGCTTTTGGTGATCGACAAGCCTTCGCCAACTTTCTCGAGTGAAATCGTGCAGGTCGTCTCCAGCTTCGAAGCGATCATGCCCGCGGCGCCGAGCTGGTTGGAAAGGGCCATGGTGAAGCAGCCTGCATGAGCCGCGGCAAGAAGTTCTTCCGGGTTGGTGCCGACGCCGTTCTCGAACCGGGTCGAAAACGAATACTGCGCTTCCTTCAATGTGCCGCTATCAGTGGAAAGCGTTCCTTTGCCGGATTTCAGGTCGCCTTGCCAGACCGCGGATGCTTTGCGTTGCATTGTGGTATCTCCTCTTGCTGACTTGTGGCTGCGGGTCAGACAGCTTTGATTCGCCAGGGTAGGGGGTGGTTATGCAGCCAGGCCAGAATTCTACCACTTGTGGAAGATGAAAAACGCAGCGAGCGTGATGAAGGCAAAGCCCACCGCGTAATTCCATTTCATCGGCTCGCCCAGATAGGCAATCGAGAATACCGAAAACACAGAGAGGGTAATCACCTCCTGAATGGTCTTCAGCTGCGCCGTGTTGAATTCATACGACCCGATGCGATTGGCCGGCACCTGGAAGCAATACTCGAAAAACGCAATCCCCCAGCTGATGACAATCACTTTCCACAGCGCCACGTTGCGGAACTTCAAATGCCCGTACCAGGCAAACGTCATGAATATATTCGAAATGGTAAGAAGCAGAATTGTGCGCATGCGCCCTGGCGGCTCCTTATCTCTGGAGAGTTGGAGGTTGGACGTGCGCTATATTACCCAAGTTTCGCAACAACGAAAATTTCAATTAGTTTTTTAGGTGTTCACGCTGAGGGAGACGAGGCCCGGCGGTGTGGCGGGGACGATGGGAGGGAGTTTTGAGCGGTCAACGGGATTGTACAAGGTGTCACGCTCGACGGGGACACGGCCGGCGGCGCGGATCAGGCGCTGGAGTTCGCCGAGCGGGGTGAACTCCGACGTTTTTGCTCCCGCGTCGTGATAGATCTTTTCCTCGACTACTGTGCCGTCCAGATCGTTGGCGCCGAAACGCAGCGCGATCTGCGCGATGCTTGGCGTCAGCATGATCCAGTACGCCTTGATGTGGTCGAAATTATCGAGCATCAGGCGCGATACCGCGATGCAGCGCAGGTCGTCGTAGCCGGTCGTTTTCGGGATGTGGGACAGCGCGGTGTTGTCCGGATGAAAGGCCAGGGGGATGAAGGCGACGAAACCGTGCGTCTCGTCCTGCGCTTCGCGCAAAAGCACC
>DATLVJ010000062.1:0-3920 GCA_035577585.1 Candidatus Limnocylindrales bacterium | reverse complement strand
AGGGTAATTGGGGGATGGTTGGTTTGATGGGAATTCTTCGGTCCCGGAACAAGAACGATGGAATGGGACAGAAGAGCGGCCGGAATGGGGCGCCAGCCCCGAAAAGCCGAGTGAGCCTCTCCGAATCGAAACCAGGAGCGTAGTTCTCCCTCTTGGAGTGCGTGCGGAGTTTCTTGCTGGTCTCTCCGGATTCGCAGTACACCTTTGAGCCTGTTTGTGTGCTCTCGCGTTGCTGTCTGCGCGCGTAGCGAGAGTGAGAGCAATTTGTCTGCGCGCGCGGAA
Organism: Candidatus Limnocylindrales bacterium; assembly: GCA_035577585.1. Taxonomy (GTDB): domain Bacteria; phylum Acidobacteriota; class Terriglobia; order Acidiferrales; family UBA7541; genus Acidiferrum. Next base: position 3,638 of record DATLVJ010000062.1, on the reverse strand, counting down.
AAAGTTGTTAGTTGTAAGTTTTAAGCAAGAAGCAAAACGGTCGAGCTTAAAGCTTATAACTAAGAACTTAGTACTTCTGAAAAGAGGAACGACTGTGCCGACGTTTTCGCAACTTGTCCGGATGGGAAGAGAAGGAATCACGACGAAGACCAAGTCGCCCGCGCTGATGGGCTGCCCGGAAAAGCGCGGTGTGTGCATTCGCGTTTACACGCAGACGCCGAAGAAACCGAACTCCGCGTTGCGCAAGGTGGCTCGCGTTCGCCTGACCAATGCAATCGAAGTCACCACCTACATTCCCGGCGTAGGCCACAACCTGCAGGAGCACTCGATCGTGCTGGTGCGCGGCGGCCGTGTGAAAGACCTCCCGGGTGTTCGTTACCACATTGTGCGCGGCACGCTGGACGCCGCGGGCGTGGAAAATCGCAAGCAGGGACGCTCGAAATACGGCGCCAAGCGACCGAAGGCTGGAGCGGCGGCGAAATAAGATTTTGTAGGGCTCGCCTTCTCAGGCGGGCTGTTCTAACGCAGGAAAAAGATTTTGAAGGAGCATGAAACGAAATGCCTCGTAAAGGAATAATCAGCCGGCGGGCTCAAGCGTTGGATCCGGTCTACGGAAGCGACATCGTGGAGAAGTTCATCTGCTCGATGATGTGGGAGGGCAAGAAGAGCACCGCGCAGCGCGTGTTCTACGGCGCGATGGACCAGATCGCCAAGAAGACCAACGACGATGCGCTGAAGATTTTCAAGAAGGCCATCGAGAACCTGAAGCCGCTCGTCGAGGTCAAGACCCGGCGTGTCGGCGGCGCCAACTACCAGGTGCCCGTGGAAGTGAATCCGTTCCGGCGTCAATCGCTGGCGATTCGCTGGCTGCTGCAGTATTCGCGGGAGCGCGCCGGCAAGACCATGGTGGAAAAGCTGGCCGATGAACTGATCGACGCGGCGAATTCCCGCGGCGGCGCGATCAAGAAGAAAGAAGACGTGCACAGGATGGCCGAAGCCAACAAGGCGTTCGCCCACTATCGCTGGTAATTCGAATTTCAGAAAGATTTGGTGTTTGCCGTGAGTGAAGCTGTCGCAACAAGAACCGGGGAGAAAAGGGCCGTTCAAGGGACTATGAGCCGCGTATTCAAACTCGAAGATACCCGCAACATCGGGATTATGGCGCACATCGACGCCGGAAAGACCACGTCGACCGAGCGCATCCTGTTCTACACGGGTGTCACTTACAAAATCGGTTCGGTGGATGAAGGCACCGCCACCATGGACTGGATGGAGCAGGAGCGCGAGCGCGGCATCACCATCACCAGCGCCGCCACCACCGCCAGCTGGACGCGCTTCGACAAGAAATATCGCGTAAACATCATTGATACGCCCGGCCACGTGGATTTCACCGTGGAAGTTGAGCGCTCTCTGCGCGTGCTCGACGGCGCCGTTTGCGTGTTCGATTCCGTCGCCGGCGTGCAGCCGCAATCGGAAACCGTATGGCGGCAGGCCGACAAGTACCGCGTGCCGCGCATCTGCTTCGTCAACAAGATGGACCGCATGGGCGCGGACTTCGACCACGTGATCCGCACCATTCGCAAGCGGCTCGGCGCGCATCCCGTGCCCCTGCAATTTCCCCTCGGCCGCGAAGACAATTTCATCGGCGTGATCGATTTCATCGAGCAGAAAGTGATCGTGTGGCTCGAGGAAACCCTCGGTGCGAAGTTCGAGATTTTCGACGTGGAGAAGCTTTGGGACAAAGCGTTCGTGGATTCGCGTCCCGACATTGCCGCCGCCCTTAAGGGTTCGGCCATCGACAAAGCCTTCTACGACGAGCATCGCAACAAAATGGTGGAATACATCGCCGAGCACGATGACACCCTGCTCGACAAGTATCTGAACGGCGTCGCGCTGACCGTTGAGGAGATGCGGCATTCCGTCCGCAAATCCACCCTGGCGCTGAAAATCGTTCCCGTGCTTGCCGGCTCTGCTTTCAAGAACAAGGGCATTCAGCCGCTGCTCGACGCGGTTGTTGATTACCTGCCTTCGCCGATTGATGTTCCTCCGGTGGAAGGCACAAATCCCGAAAACGATGAAACCGAACTTCGCCGGGCGGCTGATGATCAGCCTTTCGCCGCGCTGGCCTTCAAGATCATGTCCGACCCGTTCGTCGGCCACGTCACCTACATCCGGGTCTACTCCGGGGTGCTCAAGTCCGGCAGCTACGTGATGAACTCCGCCAAGGGCTCCCGCGAGCGCATCAGCCGGCTGTTGCAGATGCACGCCAACAAGCGCGAGGAGATCGACGAAATCTACGCCGGCGACATTTGCGCCTGCGTCGGCCTGAAGAGCGTAAACACCGGCGACACGCTCTGCGATGAGAACAAGCAGATTATTCTTGAATCGATCGATTTCCCGACCCCGGTTATTTCCGTGGCCATCGAGCCGAAAACCAAAGCGGACCAGGACAAGCTGGGCGTCGCCATGCAGCGCCTGGCGCAGGAAGATCCGACGTTCCGTGTTTCGACCGAGCCCGACACCGGCCAGACTTTGATCTCCGGCATGGGTGAATTGCACCTGGAAATTATTGTCGATCGCATGCTGCGCGAGTATAACGTGCAGGCAAACGTGGGCCGCCCGCAGGTCGCCTATCGCGAAACAGTCCGCAAAAAAGCGCTCGCCGAAGGCAAGTACATCAAGCAGACCGGCGGCAAAGGTCAATACGGACACTGCAAAATCGAATTGCATCCGATGCCCAGCTCCGACCACGAAAACATGAAGGAGCTTTCAACCGACGATATCGACGAACTGGCGAAGTCCATCACCGGGGGTACGCCCGGCAAATGGAAATTCGACAAGGAACACCGGTTCCTGTTCATCGACAAGATCATCGGCGGATCGATTCCGCGTGAATTCATTCCTCCGATCGAAGCCGGGATCCGCGAAGCACTCGACAACGGCATTCTCGCGGGGTTCACGATGGTGGATGTTGCCGTGGTCCTCGTCGACGGCAGCTATCACGACGTGGATTCGAACGAAATGGCCTTTAAAATCGCAGGCTCCATGGCGTTCAAGGAAGCCTGCGCGCGCGCGAAGGCAGTCCTGCTCGAACCCATCATGAAGGTGGAAGTCGTGGTTCCCGAGGAATATATGCCGCCCGTTTTCGGCGACTTGAATGCCCGCCGTTCGGCCATTCAGGGCACCGAGAGCCGCGCCGGAAGCAACGTCATCCGCGTCGAGGTTCCTCTCGCACAGATGTTCGGCTATGCCACGGATCTTCGCAGCCGCACGCAGGGGCGCGCCACTTTCACCATGCACTTTTCGCACTACGCGGAATTGCCGGCGGCACTCGCGGAAGAAGTGATTAAGAAGCACCGTGGAGAGAAGTAAACGAGTTTAGTTTCAGAACGATCTCGATTCTTGAGGAGCAGAGGAAGCAATGGCGAAAGAGAAATTTGAGCGCACCAAGCCGCACGTGAACATCGGAACGATCGGGCACATCGATCATGGCAAGACGACGTTGACGGCGGCGATTACGAAGGTGCTGTCGAAGCACAACCCGAAAGTGGCGTTCCGCGCGTTCGATTCGATTGACAACGCGCCGGAAGAGCGCGAGCGCGGGATCACCATCGCGGTTTCGCACGTGGAGTACGAAA
>DATLVJ010000061.1:0-5551 GCA_035577585.1 Candidatus Limnocylindrales bacterium | reverse complement strand
CCATAAACAACACGGTGGTCAAGGCCGGTTCGCAGTTTTCCCGTATCCGGCCGACCGACTCTTTTAATGCATCGGGAAGTTCCTTTTCTACCGGACGCAGTTCCTCGTCGAGTTCGTAGTACGCAAACTGCTCCCCCGTGGTGCTGACCATCAACAAGCGAAGACGCGGCCACGCGAACTTCGGCTTAAACGGTTTCAGAATCGTCAGCGGGTCGGAAATATTTGTGCCGCCCCAGCCTGTGCCGGGTTCCGCAACCTGAAAATAACGCCCGGGAGTGGAACGCCGGCCCTGAATCGCAATTCCCGTTTCGCGGACACCCAGCAGCTTTCCCGCCTGATGTTCGGAAAGCACGCCGGTGATGTGGTCATCCACGACCACCACGTCGTCCACTTTGCCAAACCATTGCTTGGCGAACATGCCGATCGTCGCGGAACCGCAGCCGACGCGCATGCGCTCTTCGCGCTGTCCATTCACGACAGGCGGTTTTCCCGCCGCGACGCGAACGCCGGCGCCTTCATCGATTGTGAGTTCAACTTCCTTCCCGTTGCAAAGATCAAGCAGAGTCTCGCAAGTGATGCGGCCTTCGCTCTTGCTCCCTCCGGTCAAGTGATGCACGCCGCCCAGCGAAAGCATCTGCGAACCATACTCGGCGGTGGTGACGTGGCCGACAGGCTCGCCCTTCGCTCGCACCAGATTTCGCTCGGGCCCAAGGTGGCGGTCGGTGTCAATTTTCAGTTTCACGCCGCAGTAGCTGAAAATTCCTTCGGTCACCACGGTGACCATGTCCACGCCTTCGACCTCGCTCGAAACGATGAACGGCGCGGGCTTGTAGTCCGGATACGTCGTGCCGGCGCCGATAGCTGTGACGAAGGTCTCCTGGCCCTTCATGATTTTGCCGTCCCAGTCGCCTTCACGTTCCAGGAACGGCACCAGCGGCGTGCCTTGCGATTTCGCGCGGTCGAGCAGAATGTGCGGATCGACGCGGACCAGTTGCCCTTCGACGTTGGCGTAGCGATCGCAAGCCCCCGCGTGGCCGCGCTTGATGTAGCAGAGCACCGGGCAAGCGTCGCAGCGAACCGTGTCTGGGGGAAAAACGTCAGGCATGGGAGTTTCCGGAACTGGCCGCAGCCTTTGCAAGAATGGCGGCGCGAACTTTGTCAGGCGTTGCGGGAAGCTTGCGGATGCGCACGCCGACCGCGTCGTAGAGAGCGTTGAGTATCGCAGGCGCCGTGGGAATCAACGCTTGTTCGCCAATGCCTTTCGCCCCGAAGGGGCCGGCGGGCGAAGGGTCTTCAATCAGGATGGATTCAACCGGCGGCACGTCGCCAATCGTCGGGATCAAGTAGTCGTGAAGATTCTCGCCCTTGCCGGGAAAGAATTCTTCCATCAGCGCCATGCCCAGGCCTTGCGCGATGCCGCCCTCGACTTGTCCTTCGACGAGCGTGGGATTGATGGCCCGGCCAACATCGTGGGCGGCGGTGATTTTCAAAACTTTAATGGTGCCGAGTTCCGTGTCCACTTCGAGTTCTGCAAGGTGCGCGCCAAAACCGTAGACAGCATACGGCACGCCTTGACCATCGCCATTAAGCGGAGATGTTGCGGGATCAAAAGTCGCTTCAGCGCTGACGACGTAGCCGCGGTCATCGAGGGCTGCCTGACGAAGGTCGACAGATTTTTTCTTGCCTGCATCCTCGATGATCAGCGAACCATCGAGAAAATGAATCTTCGCGCAGTCGCATCCGCCGGCCATCTTCAAGATGTTCCTTTTCAACTGTTCCCCGGCCAGATACGCGGCTTTGCCGCTGACGAAAGTCTGCCGCGAAGCGGAAGTCTTCCCGCAGTCCGGCGTAATGTCGGTGTCGCCGGAAAGCAGGTCGAATTTATCGAGCGGCGCTCCAAGCGCATCCGCGCAAATTTGCGTTACAACCGTGGCCGATCCCTGGCCGATGTCCACCGCGCCCTGATGCAAAGCAATGCGGCCGTCGCGCTTCAGTCCCACCCGCATCGTGGAAGGGTTGGGGAGCGAAGTGTTTCCGCAGCCATACCACATGCCCGCGACCCCGACTCCGCGTCGAAGCGAATTTCGCGAAGCGGCGTTAAAAGCGGCGGCTTCTTTCTTCGCCTGCTGCCAACGGGGGCGCAGCGCCTCGAAACACGCGCGGATGCCGACGCCTCCGCCGATCACTTGGCCGGTAACGGTGGGGCTTTTCTCGTCCAGCGCATTCAGCCAGCGGAATTCAAGTTTGTCCATGCCGACTTTCTCGGCGAGCGAATCGTAAAGCTGCTCCTGCGCGATCGTGCCCTGGGGAACACCAAAGCCGCGGAACGCACCGGCGGGGAGCAGATAGGTGTGAATGGCGCGAGTGATGGCACGGAAATGTGGCACTTTGTACGGGCCCGAAGCGTGAATCGGGACGCGCGCGGCGACGGTCGGCCCCCAGGAAGCGTACGCCCCTGTGTTGAAATCGGCGGTGAAATCCATAGCGACCAGTTTTCCGGCAGAAGTGGCTCCCGCGCGACAAATTATTTTCGAAGGGTGGCGCTTGGTTGTGGAACGTATCGACTCCGGGCGCGAATAAACCATCCGCACGGGCTTCCGCAAGTGCCAGGCCGCAACGGCAAGAAATGGCTGCAAAGAAAGATCGAGCTTGGAGCCGAAGCCGCCGCCGACAGCAGTCGGAATAATGCGCACGCTTGATTCGGGAATGCCGAGAATTGCGGCGACATCTCTTAAATCGTTGTACGGCGCTTGCGTGCAAGCCTGCACTTCGATGCGGTCACCGACGCGGCGGGCGAAGCCGGCTTCCGGTTCGATGTAGGCGTGCTCAATAAATCCCGTTTCGAATTCCGCTTCGACGCAAATATCCGCCGTGCGCAAGGCATCGTCCACGTCGCCGCGAACCACGCGTCCGCCGACCAGAATATTGTCGGGGCGTGAGGCGTGGACGGCGGACGCCCCGGGCATTAATGCTTCTTCGGTTTGAGTGAACGCCGGAAGAGACTTCCACGTCACCGGGAAGTGACTGAGATCCAGCGCGACGATGGCCGCGGCATCGCCCGCGACAGCCGCGACAGCTTCGCCGAGAAAACGCGTTTCGCGTTCCGCAAAAACCGGCTGATCGGAGAATTGCGGAATCACACCGAAACAATTTTTGCCGGGAACATCGCGCGCGGTGAAAATCCCCTGAATGCCGGGATGCGCTTGACGGTAAGCCTCCAAATCGCCAAACGCGAATTCCGCGCGATGATGCGGAGCGCGCACGACGCGGAGCAGCAGGGAATCCTCCGGCCATTCATCGGCACCAAAGATATCCTGGCCCAGAACTTTTTTCCGGCCGTCGAGCCGGGCGACTCGCTGTCCGACGGAACCGCTTGCCGTGAGAGCCACAGCTGTGTCCGGCGGTTGGTTCGCTTCCAATACCGCGCGAATAATCTTCCGGTAGCCGGTGCACCGGCAAAGAACACCGCCAAGCGCGTCCATTACCTGTGTTTCGTCCGGGTGAGGATTTTCCTCCAGCAGGGCAACCGACGAAGCCAGCATCCCGGGTGTGCAGATGCCACATTGCGCGGCGCCGTGCCGCAGAAAGGACTTCTGCAGCCGATCAAAGGTCGGCGAAGAAACACGGAGTCCTTCAATCGTCTCGATCTTGGCGCCATTCAGCTGGCCGACCGCGGTCAGGCAGGAGCAGACGGGCTGTCCGTTGACGAGCACGCTGCAGGCCCCGCAATCGCCAGCATCGCATCCGACTTTTGTGCCCACCAGATGAAATTCTTCCCGCAGCACCTGTGAAAGGCGGGAGCGCGGATCGGAACGCACCTCGCGGATCTCTCCGTTGAGGCTGAGAGAAATTTTTGCGGCCGCCTCGCTTTTCGTTTCGCTCCTCATGCCGCCGCAACCTTCTGCGCGCAGCCTTCCAAGGCGCGTGCCACCAGGGTGAAAGCCGCGTCGCGGCGGTACTGGGCCGTGGCTCGAACATCATCGATGGGTGAAAGCGGCTCCAGATATTCGGATTTCAAAACATTATGAAGTCCGGGTCGCGCAGGCCGGCCGACGAGGGCACGCTCGAGTTCCGCAAGCCGCAGTGCGGCCGCTGAACAGGACCCGACGCAAATCAGTGCTTCGCGAATATTGCCCGTGGGTTCCACGACCAGATTGGCCGCGACCATGACGATGGAGATGACCAGATATCGCCGCGCTCCCAATTTTAGAAACACGGAAGCCGCGTTTTGCAGACGCCGCGGCACGCGAATGGAAGTCAGAAGCTCGTCAGGCCTCCGTGCCGTTTTTCGATTACCCAGGATAAACTCGGCCAGCGGCAGAGTGCGGCAAGCGTTGCGCGAAGAGAGAACGATCTCCGCGTCCAAAGCGAGCAGGGCGGCGACGCCGTCCGCCGCGGGGGATGCATTGCAAAGATTGCCCGCGATCGTCGCGGTGTTTTGAATCTGCACCGAGCCCACTTCGCGCGCTGCGGCTTTCAATCCGTCAAAGCCACGCGAAAGCGGGGCCGCAAGAACTTCGCTCCAGGTAGTGCGCGCACCGAAAACGACATGTTCGGGAGTGGACTCGATCCTCCGTATTTCGGCAAGGCCTGAAATATCCAGCACCGGTCCGGCAAGTGGCCGGTCGCCCAGAGCAGGGAAAACATCTGTGCCACCGGCAAGAATCGTGGCGCGAGTGTCTGCAAGAACGTTTAGAGCATCCTGAAGCGAATTAGGCCGAAAGTACAAATGCGGTGACTCCCCGATGAAGCAGCAGCGATGAGGACATTCTACTTCTACAACGGCACAGCGACTTTGTGAAGTTATCTGGCATTGTACCCCGGAGGACCGGGCGGATTGTGGCAGACTACTAGCGCATGGCCACTGCCGACCATCGCTTGACCGCAGGAACTGCGGCCTTCCAGTTCTCAGGATTCCGCCTCTACCAGATTGCGCGCTTCTGCATCGTGTTTTGCACGGAGATGCAATCGGTGGCAGTCGGCTGGCAAGTCTACGAAATCACCCACCGTCCGCTCGATCTGGGGCTCACTGGGCTGGCGCAGTTTCTGCCGGGCGTGCTTCTGTTTCTTCTCGCGGGTCACGTCGCGGATCGCTTCGACCGCAGAAATCTGCTTACGCTCTGTTACGTCGGTTTCGCAACCTCATCGGCGTTGCTGCTGCTGGTGGCTTTGAACGTGGAATATTTGCACCGTACCGGCTCCGTGGCGCCGATCTTCGCGATCCTTGGCCTGGTGGGAGCGGTGCGCAGCTTCAGCATGCCAGCCAGCCGCGCGTTGTTGCCGCAACTCGTGCCCGAAGAGCAATTCCAAGGCGCAGTGGCCTGGAACTCCAGCATTTTTCAATTCGCCACCATCCTGGGGCCTGCGATGGGAGGCGTGCTCTACGCTTATTTCCGCGGCCCGGCTGTCGTTTACGCCACCGCGCTTTTTGCGGGCGTCATCGCGGTCCTGACGACTCTTCGGATCAAGATGCAATCGCCGCCCCGCGTACGCGAACCGTTTTCTGTCAAAACCGTTTTTGCGGGCTTTCGCTACATCTGGAATCACAAGC
>DATLVJ010000060.1:0-7679 GCA_035577585.1 Candidatus Limnocylindrales bacterium | reverse complement strand
CCTGTCGCGTCGTAGCGGGGGGCACGTAAACCGTCATTCCGGACACCGCAGCAAGAGTCTGCAAGCGGAGGGCAATGATCTGGTCTTGCACGGTACTGTAGGAAATGAAAGTCTTCATGATTCAGACACTCAATGAAAATCTATCGCGGACGGCCTTTGCCGGACCAACAGTTTGTACTTTGTCGTGATCTGTCACGTTCAACCTAAAACCCCGACAGCGAAACCTAACAGTGCAGGAATAGCACAGCAAGACCTGCGAGAGCCCGTGAAGACCAATCATGATCGCTAGATTGTCTCTTCTCAGGCCACGGTGCAAGATCAGCTGTGATTAAGGTTGACCGATTAGCTAGCCTGCAGCTTGGCGGGGACATTTGTGTCCGCAACCTTCATTAATCCTGGCGCACCACACCCCAGACGTTGGTGCGCTCATCAAACCTCTGGATAGAGCGGGACTATCGGGCATAGATAGTGCCAAATCGCGAATGCAAACCAAGACTCTCGCAGTGACGGGTGCACAACTATTGGACTTGGGACTCAAAACGCCAGAAAGTTAACCGGCAAAGAGGCTACCTTCGGGCGAGGCAAAATTAGTTCTCACACCAAGTATCCCACTCTGCCGTAGCAGCGATTTCCGTACTGGTCTTTATGTTCATTGAGCTTGGTGTCGTACTTAGAGCGCGGGAAGCGTTTATTGCAGTAAGGACACTCTACTGTGTATTCTATAGAGGACCTTGAACTCCTAGGCGCGTGTCGCGAACGGAAGGACCCTACGCTGGATCCGGAAAAGTATGGCTTGCCGAAGTACCCCTCCGATTTTGTCAATTCGATAGGAAAACGAGGCTCAAATGTCTCTTCGCCAATTCTCATTGAGTGAACCTTGTCCGCCGTATAAGACTTGATACCCACCTGCCCGCTTCGGCCTCCCTTCAGGTCCCAAGCGTAGAAATACTCTCGGGCAACACCATCACGCCGCCGCTTATACGCAAGTGCGTACGGTTCAACTGTGCGCTGCAGTCCGTCATAAACAAATCGCTAAAGCCGCCGGAGGCGAGCCGCTTCCATGATTTCGGCTCTGAATGCTGACGGGAAATAATTCAGGGACGATCTGCCAGCAACCCCGGAATAAGCAAGCCGTGGCTCGACAAGCGAAAATAGCTCGCCGATGACCGTTTTGAACCAACCCTCCGCGTCGTCGAAACTGAACAAAGATAATCTCGGGCATGAAAGGTATTCGTTCCAGAAACCCCGTATCGCTTGGAAGGGGAGCTCAAGCAACAAGTTTCGTGCAATTATCGGTTCCGGCTCATAGATCGTTTGTTTCAGAAAAGTCGAAAGGACCTCGCGACGCGATATGTTGAGCGTTTTCTGGAAAAACACCGCATGGACAAAATCGTATAGGTCCGGGGAATGTCGCCGTTGTAACAGCGCCTTCAACTTCGATGCAAGCAGTTCTTCAAGCTTCAAGCAACGGATGTCGCCTTGGCATAGTGGCGCATCAGAGTAAGAGTGGATCAATCGTCTCGTTTGAATCGGCAGGAAAATCCGGTCATATTCCTTTACATCGAGATCAACCCGGATTCTTGCGTCCTCCTCGCCATAGAAGCTCTTGAAATAAAGTCGTGCCTCATAAATGTGCGATTCACTGTCAGCCAGATTCTTTTCCAAAACGCGGCTGTCGTCTATGAGAAATTCGACACCGCTCCTCTCCTTGGCTGCCGCGCAAGCCTGCTTAAGACCCTGAAGAAACAAATCAACATCAAGTGCAGTCTGCGTAGAGAAATCCAGATCGTTCGAGAATCTTGTGTGCTCGAAGTATGCCTTGCGAAGACAGTTGCCGCCCTTCAGAATCAGCTGTGTCCGCAGCGGATTTTCGGATCGATAGATGCTTGATAGCAACCAGCCAAAGACATAGTCCCGCTGGACGTTCGCGACGTGAACGCCAAGCTCTTCGGCCTTGGCATTAATCTCCAGCTTGTCGATCATGATTCACTCGCGGATCCTTAAAAAGGCTCTGTGACAGTTGCAGAGTGTTCGCACGCTAGGGCCTTCGGGCTGCACGCTTGTTAAACACTGCGATCCACGCTTCATGTTCTACTTGCAACATTTCAATAGCACCTTGGACCAAAGCATCGTCAATTGCCTGCGGTTGACCGTGGGCGAAGAGGTTCCGTCGTTCTTGGACTCTTGACAAATGCGGCCATACCTGGCCATAGCCAACTGCTTCGAGATCCTCCTTGTATGTCGAGCTAAATGCAATGCGATAGAAGTCGTTCATTCGGGCACCAATTGACGAGTAGCGGCGCAGCAGGTCATCCAGAAGGCGCCCTGGGACCTCAGATAGCCCTGCGCGAAGCAGTCGTTCGATCCGAGTTTCGAAGTAGCTCCAGAAGAGGATCACGATCGAAGCTCTGAGGGACGGACCATCGCCCGAGGAAAAGCCAGGAAGACGATCAGCTTCGAGCGCCGGGCGTTTCCACTCGCGCTCAATCATCTGTAAGTAAACCCAGTCTTCGTACCGTCCTTCCGCGCCCATGAAACAACAACTCGACACCATTATTTCCTTCCCGTCCACGAGGCGCATCAACTGTGGCTCTGAGCTTGGTGGAAACTCACCACAGACAGGACATGCATTCTTCACAGGGCGAATGCCATGACAACCTCCGCAGATCGCATAGCTGCTCCAAAGGGCGCTCCACGATCTATCCTTTGGAAGATCGTCGTACCACATAGTTGCTCTCCGAGATGTTGTTGCGGCGTTCATGTTTTATTCTCTCGCGATAGTTTTATAGTGAGGGCGGCTTTTAATCGGCATGTCCGCGCCTTATTCTTCACGGCGATGTTTTCCATCGTTCCTAGCCTTCCATGCAAGGCAACGCGACGGAGTCACCGCGCCCAAACCGCTCACCGCCACGAGAACACTCGGAGCAATCTTGATCCTTCCGGGGTTCGACGAGAGTCCGCGTGCCCTTCAAGAAATGGAAGTGTTCGTAGTAGAGTTTGCCAGGTTCGGAACGTAGATCCAGATAGTTAAGTAGAAAGTCATTTACCGAATGAGCGGCCGAGATTGCATTGAGGCTAATGACGCTCGGATTCGGTTCTTCGACGCCATACTCTTGGGCTCTCCGCTCTTCGTCGGTTTTTGCTTCTTTCGCGAGTTGGTTTGAATCAATGAGTTGATTGCACCACAAACAGCCATGCCCAGGACGGACAGGGCGATTGGCGCTCATTACCTCGACTAATGCCCCTTTGGAGTCAGGACGAATCTTCGATCCAAGCTGCACTCCGGGGATAAGGTATTGGTGAACAAGCGCGTTAAACACCAATCGCGCTCGCATGGAATCAGCGGCGAGGAATAAATAGTCACAAGAAGTGAGCGCTTTCGCGACAGACTCTTTGGCAACGTCGTCTACGATTTGTTGGATATCCGCCTGCTCATTGCCCTGAAGAATGACACGTTGGGCGACCGCTACCTTAGTGAACCGACTTATGGCGTCCGTGGGGCCTGCTCCGACAATCCTAGACAGATTCGACTCCTCCACCCGATCATCGTCCACCAGACAGAATCCTCCCACCCCGAGCCTTGCAAGGTACTCGGCGACCAAACTGCCAATTCCGCCAAGACCGATGATCCCGACGCGACAGTTCGCAAGCACTGCTTGACCCGCCTTCCCGAACATTCTTATCTGCCGGTCGTAGGAGTTTGAGGTATCGATAGGCCTTCGTTTGGGTGAAGGTGTGAGCCGCTGGACTGTGTTGCCTACCACAACTGCATCATCAAGGTCTAAGCGTGTACCGTCGGGAAGCCAGACATCTGCCTGAACAGACCTGCGGCCGAACACCAGGGCGCCAACTGGCATACCCCTAGCAATCTGCAGCAAGGCCGGATACCCGCGCTCATGCGAGTCAAGATCGATTCGACTGAACCCTACCTCCCGGTCACTCGCATGATTGTGAGCAGCCAAGTAGGCAAGTTTCTCGTCGCGAGAACGCGTAATAATCCGATGGATGAATTTCGGCGCAAGTGCGCGGTACCCAATCTTTCCCTCTACATAATCGACGCCTTCGTTAGCTACGTGAACTTCACGAACATGCAACGTAAGCTGCCCTCCAGCATGTGAAATTCCTGCGAGCAGAACTGCACCATGCTCGTCCCCATCACCCGGAAAAAGATGCCCAATCACCACGTCAAAGTCGTCGCGCGTAATTCGCAGACGGCATTTGTTCATCATGACAATTTCTCCAGAAAATCCAGTATCTTTAGAATCTTTGCCGTGACTTTTTGCAAACCGCCTAGTGCCGCTGCACTCCTTCTCGATACCTGAATGGCCGCTCTCCCTTCAAAGTTGTGGCCAGGGGTTACTGGCGCCACCAGAGGAACGCCATCGACTCGAGCAACGTCCCCTCCGATGAACACAGGGTATATGTCGGCGTACGGATACTGCGCTGGAATCTGAAATCCCACCCACGTGGCGGCAGGACGATATTTCGGGCCCAGTGGTACGGGCTCAATGAGCACGTAGGCCCCACCCTGTCCGTCTTCGCGCACCGTGAAAGACGAAGTATCGAATTGCCTCTTCAATTCCTCGATGCCTGTTGAGACTTCTACTTTCATAGGGATTCCGACTACGAATTGTCGTCGGGCGCGATGGCAGTGAAGCGCAGATGCTCGCGCAAGTGCACCTTGTCGTGGTCCCCTACTATGCGGCTGGTTCCGTTGGGAAGTTCCTCCTGTAACACGAAGTTCTGTTGGATGTGTACCCCCTGTGTAATTGCTGCCGCCTTAATTTCTGCACCCGTCGCAGTATTGCCCTGAAGCTTCACCGGCTGTTCATTTACGGTGACGATGACGGTATGTTCATGCTTTTCAGCCCCAACGTCCTGGGAGTTTTGTGTCTTGACCTCTTCGAATTCCATCGTGTTTCTCCTTGCGAACTAGGCATGTAATTGCTAACATGCAACCACGGGGCTAGAGTACACTGCCCTAAATAGGAAGTCAATTGCTTTTTAGCAATCAGGAGAAATCGTGCCGACTGAAGACAAAGGGTTTGATGGGGATGCCTTTTATCGAGCCTTGGACAGCACTGTCACTGCAAGGTCGAAGAATTGGAAACAAGTGGCAGCAGAAACTGGTGTAAGCGCTTCGACACTGGCGCGCATGGCTCAGGGGCGAAGACCAGACGCAGCTAGTCTAGCCGCGCTTTCTGCTTGGGCTGGACTCAATCCCTCTGACTTTGTACATGCGCCTTACAAGGCGACGCAGCCCGAAGCCATGGCCCAAATCTCGACACTTCTACGTTCGGATCCAAATTTAGATGCACAATCAGCGGAGACAGTGGAAGCGATTGTGAAGGCAGCCTATGAACGGCTGCGCAAGGTGGAGGAGTAACTAGCCACCGATTGCTCTCGGCAGAGCTTGCATTGTCAACATTTCAGTTGCCAGTGCCGACTCTCAGCAGCGAGCATGCGACGCTCCTCTACGACCCTGACAATTTCAGGTATGACTTCCTCTCTCATCTCGCGGACAAAATCTGCAAGCGCATTCGGGTCGACTGGAGTAACCCCTTCAACTAGCTCGAGAACACTATTTTCTTTCTTTTCCATTTCGTCGCTCCGTCTTTTTTCCAAAAGCGATGCACAACTCGTATTGCGACACCCCTAGATTACTTCGATTGAGTGGGTCGCAAGTTTTGGTCCATGCGTGTGAATGCCGTGTGCCCCATATCCGCAAGAGGCAATTCCCCAATACCATTTTGCAGATCAACAGTGACTGTCTTGCGGTCAAATACAAGAGCGCGCGTACGGCTATGAAATAGCCAAAAAGGCATAGGCTCGAGGAGGCTGGCGGTTGCGTCAATTACAGCTCGCGCAGCGACTTGGCGAACTGCCCATTGAGCCTGTGTTGCAAGCTCCACGATCCATACATACTGGGCGAACGGGAGCGCCATAATCATTTCGAGAAGCTTCGGGTCAAATTCGGACTCTTTGTCGCGTACGAAACTCCGAAGTTGAGAGCACGTGGTAATGAAATAGCGAATAACGGTCTCATCTTTTGGCGGCAGTCCGATCAAGCCCCCGAGCAAGAACAGCGTGGAGGCCAAGCGGTCAACCGCGTCTGCTGGATAAAAAACCTTCTCAGGCAGAGCAACAATGAAGGCATCAATGTCTTCCCCCGAGTAAGGTGGCCCACCAGTGCGCGGAATTGAAAGATACGGGAGGTGATTGTCGTCAACAACAACCAGTGATTTCACTTCGTCCCATGCGTAACGCAGTCCATGAGTTGCTGTGCTGACCGGCGCCTGCCATGCATGTCCGACAATGGCCATTGCATGGCCTCGATTATGCATTGCGGCAAAAAGCGGAAACCCAGATTCCACGTAGGCATCGAGTTGGCGGTAGAAGGAGAGATCGGTCGTGCCTCCCTTTCCCCTTGCTACGTGAACCGGGAATGTACCAGCCTCCTGGAAGACGCGCTCCGCATGAGATACCTGCAGTCCTTTTGACGGGACAAGCCCGCCGGGATTGAATTCCTGGGTCATCATTGTGATGTCGTGCGTAAGGAATTCTCGATAGACACTGTAACTCTCGCTGTAATGCCGGAGAATTGACCAACACGCCGCATGCGAGCAAACAGAAATGTCGACGTGTTGGTCCATCGAAGGAAACCCTTCCACAGTCAGCTCGTAGCCGAGCAGATGCACTTTGTGAGGTGCAGTGATGATGAAACCGCTTGCTCCACTTCGGACATCAGGCGACACAACGCTGCGTCCGATGGTCGCCAGACCTGTTGGGCGCAAAACCATATATCCAAAATAGTGGTCGCCGAGTCGGTTGTCTGCACACCGCAGTTTGAATAGTTTTTCGTCGAACGTCACTGTTTGATCGAAAAAGTGGAGACGCACGCAGTCAGCACGATAGTGCTGGCCCTTTTTCGCATAGAAGTTGTAATAGGTGCTGCGGTAGTCTTTGTCGATGTAGTTTCGCTCAATTAGTATTGCTTTGACCGCGCTCGAAATCCCATTGGTAAGTTTCTCCACAACGCGGTCCGCGCCGTACTCGGGTGAAAGGTGTGTTTTCAGTTGTGCTAGGTCGGCGCTCGATCCAAGCGGTATCCACGTATACATAGGCCCTGTCGCTTTCTCCAATAGGCCGTCGACGTCCCAGTCGGCCCTGCAAAACATCTAAGATCACGATCCCGTGGAACGCTTCTAAGCTTGACTGATCACACTACACCATGAACCGCCCTGAAAAAAGACCCGGCGGGCAGGGCAGCAATCCGTGCCACAGATTGGGGACAACTTGGGAACCCCTGCAAAACCGTGACGCATGACATAGGAAAATGCTTGACGAACCAACCACTGAGCAGTGCTGCTCTTACCTTGGGCATTGGAAGCCCCGGGTCAACGCTCTGCAATTACTTCCGGATTGCCGACCACCTGGAGGTGGCCAAACCAGTCAATACAAGCCCGTTTCTCCTTCATTTTATTGGTGCCACCGTCATACTCCTCAATGGGATACAGGCCTGTGCGCATGAGGGCAAGTATCATCTGTGCACTTAGGCTGGAAGTAGAAAGTAGCCCTAATCGTGGAGTATCTATACTTGAGACTTCTCTTACCAAAGATGTCGGTTTTGGAGCAGAAGCTTTGCCCAGCGGGAGGTCGTCGTGCCGTTTCATGATCGT
>DATLVJ010000059.1:0-4829 GCA_035577585.1 Candidatus Limnocylindrales bacterium | reverse complement strand
CCCAGGTGAACGACCGCGTCGAACCCCTTGAAATCGGATTGTGAAAGATCACGAAGATCCCTTCGTAGTTCGGGAATTTCCGGATTGGGATTACCGAAGTCACATCCCGCAAATAGGTCCGTATCCAGACCCACAACCTCGTGGCCCGCAGCCTGCAGGAGAGGTCCTGCAACCGCGCCGATGTATCCTTTGTGTCCAGTTAAAATCAAACGCATGGTATTCTTTTGATCCCTCTGGTTCTCCGTTTGTGCGGAGACACCGCGTTTCAAATCGGGTTCGATTCCTTGCTGTTGCTTCCCCTCGGATCAGACCGCGCCCTGCGTTGAATCCGCCGGGGCCAGAAGCCCGCTCTGCAATAAAAGCTGTGCGGCTTCGCTCAACAATACAAAGGACAATCCAGAGCGTTCTGCAATATCGAGCAGCGAATGCCGTCCATCTGACATATTCAGGACCCACAGGCGGGCGCTGATTTCCGCTTCCGGCGAAGTTCCTCCGGTCGATTGATAAAGTCCCCTGCGCCCCAACTGCGGCTCGCAGAATGGCGAGAGATTCTGGTAGCTCCGATTGTTCTCCAGCAGATCAAAGATCGAAGCACAGACCTGAAGAGATTCAGCCAGAGATTCTGGACTGATAAAGTCGAGATTGTCTGCCGAAGTGTGATATTCGGGGAAAGTGCCCCAGACACTTCTCATCAAGCATCCGACGGGAAGATCAAAACCCGGGGAACAATACTGGCGCTCGTCGTAGCCCACTGGAGCGAACGGAAGAATTGTTGCCGTTGGAGTCGCGTGCCTCAAAATATGTTCAGCAGCACGGTCAACTTCGGCATTCTCCCGCCGGCTCTTTTTGTAATGAAAGGGCCCCCGGTCACCGATGGAAGTCAGGACCAAGCCGTGGCGAATACGGCCGGCCGCCTCACGATTCCGCGAGAGCCAGGTGATTGCTCCAATCGTTCCCGGAATGAACAAAAAGCGGTAAGAATAGTGACGTTCTTTTGTCGAAAGCAGACGCGCCAGAAATGTGGCCACCACCAGGCCTGAAAGATTGTCGTTTGCAAGCGATGGATGACAGGCGTGGCAGGAGATCAGAATCTCGTCCGTTGATCGGCCGGCGAGATAGCACTCCCCGAAAGTTAAGGAGCCGTTTTCAAGGCTGGAGTCGATGCATACTTCGTATTCCTGGTCCTTGAGACCAAGAAGTTGATTATGGGTGAGGCAGAAACCCCAGTCTTCTTTGTAGTAAGAAGTCCGATAGGGGATCCAATCCGGGTGTTGAGGAATTGTAAAAAGATGCGGCTTCAAATCGCGCAACGGCAGTTTCGCTCGAATGGGTACGCTGTAGTTCAATACGTGCAAATTGGATTTCTGAAAATCCACGATACGTCTCTGATCGGCACCTTGAATATAAGCATCCCGAATATTCCATTCTTTCGGGACAGTCCAGTCAAAAACCTGCGTGCCCGATGGGACCTCGCGGATTTCGAGGGGAATTTTTTGGCCGATCAACGCCAGGGTCTGGCGAATGCCGTTTCCGGTAATGCTGCGGCAAATCGGGAAAAGCTCACGAGCAAACTGCTGCAGCTCCGCGCCAGCCTGTGCGCGATATTCCGAAGTGGCTTTTCCCAAGAAAGTCATGGCCTTGATTTGAAGTCCAGGTAATTCCTGTCTCGATCTGAAATCACTTCCACTTGATCGGGCCAGGCAATCCTAAATGCTGGGTCATTCCAACGCACCCCGTGTGCAGACTCTGCATTGTAAACTTCCGACATCTGGTAGAACACTTCGGTTTCATCCTGCATGGTCAAGAAGCCGTGAGCACAGCCTTTCGGAATGTAAACCATGTTCCTGTTCTCCGCTGTGAGTGTGACAGCAACCCAACTCTTAAAGGTGGTTGACTGCGGCCGCAGGTCGAGAATTACGTCGTATATCGCCCCTTGCGTGCAACGCACCAACTTGGTTTCCTCAAAGGGCGCTGACTGAAAATGCATGCCGCGCAGGGTGCCTTTTCGTGCGTTAAAGGAAATGTTGCACTGAACAAGAGTGGACTCAAGGCCGTGCTGTTCAAACTCACTTCGGCACCAGGCGCGCGCAAAAAAACCGCGTTCATCCTGGATGGCCTGGATTCCAATCTCAAAGACTCCCGGTATGGCGGTTTCTTTGAATGTCATGGGAGAAGGGGAAAATGGAGATGACTAGCCCAGGGCCCCAGAAAAATATTCAGGTCGAACGCACAATACAAAGTTCCAAGTTGATCCGGTGAGAATGCCACCCGGCCATCCGGATATTTTCCGTTGCGATTCGCGGCAGTCATTGTTTCCCGGTAGTTCTACCCGATATGCCGGTAGATTAACCTGCCGGCAAGAGTGAGCATGCTGGCAGGCATACGTGAAAATACCCGTTTAGCAAACTTCAATTCCCAACTATCGATTGAATCAAAAGAAGAAGCGTGCGGGTATCTCCAATAAACCAGCTGTGTGGGATGCGGCACCCATCGGTTCTTGAAAGTGAGAAGCCCTGGGTTATCTGCTTCGGTGCGTCCCATGTCAAATTGCGTTGCTCCCGAATTTTTTGCTTTCAGGATGGCTTTCCATAAAAGCCAGGGCATAGCGCCCAAATTATTGAACCGCACGTCGGAACACCCGTACTTATAATAGAGAACGTCCTTGAAGCGCAAAGTGAGAATGGCGGCAACCGGCCTGTTCTCCAGATAGGCGACCTGGATTTCGAGCGCCTCCTGCAGATTCTTGATGAGATTCTGGAACCAAGAATAGGGCATCGGAGGAACCCGATGCCGACCTCGGGTCGTAACGAACAGATTGTAGAATTCCGCTAGCAACTGCTCAGACGATCCGGAAATTCCGGTCAATCCGACCCGCTCAGCGTGGCGAACGCGGCGCTGAACGGAATCTCTATCAAGCTGTGCAAACAACTCATCCGAATTCCCCGACAAGTCCAGTAAGTGCAGAAAGTATTTTCGTGCGGGAGTGAATCGTGTCGCCTCGTTCAGCTCGCCGAGATTGCAGATGATGGGCCGGACCTCAAGATACTTCCATCCTTGATCTATCAACTGAGCTTTCAGGGACTGAATGAGAAAGCTCAAATCCTCCGTCGAGGAAAAAAGCGGTTCACAGTGATCAGAGAATGGCAACGAAACAAGGCGCCGACCGGTAAGCCAGCTGGAGATTTCGCAACACACAATAGCATTCTTTAGTTCACGATCCGGAGGCGAGGTGGTGAATACAACCGGACTGTATCCGTAGGTGCACCTCAGCGCGGCCAACCAACCTGTCGAGTGAAAGATCGAGGCACTGGAGTTAGACTCCAAAAATTGCTTCCACCGAGTGTCTTGGGTCGGGTCGATCTGGAATAATTTCATTGAAGCTTCTTGAGTGCCATCCCACGTCCAGCGATGCCGGCAGGAATGCCGCTCAGCTTGGATACGATTCGATACAGGAGACTGCGGTCGGGCCAAGGCCGCATGAGTTCTTCGACCAACTTGGGCTCTCCCTGGGGAATATCCTGAAAACTGGTATCCAGAAATTCACTATTGCAGTGCCAGGCCTGAGGGTAGTAGGCGATTAAGTCATTTTGCGTTACCGGCGGAGTTTCCCCCACTGGCTGACCCAAAAGCTTCGACCCCAACTCTCCAATCAAGTCGCGCCCTTTTCCAAGCTGCAAATGGCTAAGCGGAGTGCAACGCGGATTCATCTCTATCAGGTAGCTCGCCGTGCCTCCATCCTCAATCATGAAATCCAGACCAAAAAATCCTGACAGACAAAGTCGTCGCGAGATCCGCTCCGCTGCGAGCATCATCTCGGGATTGTCCACTACACGGACGATACTGGCGGGCCCCGTCATACCGTCCGAGCTGACAACTTCCACAGCGATCCCCGCCAGAACCTCTCCCTTCCAGGACAGGAAAGTGCAATTCGCGGGGTGACCGACAATGTAGGATTGCACGATGACTGCGGGTCTTACATTGTTCCACCAAGGTCTCAGCCAGAATGGGTCACGGTTGACGATTGCCCGCTTGACGGCTCGCATGCCTCCAAAGAGTCCCTGTATATCCCGGAAGTGGGTTTCGGCTTCTTTAGCTGTTTGTGCGATTCTTACGCCTCTACCGCCAAACGTGCCATCGCCCTTCAAAACCCACGGGAGATCAATGCTTGCTCCCCAGGATTTGAGGTCATCGGCCGTTTTAAGAAGCTTGGTGCCCGGTACACGGAGTCCTTCTTGCTTGGCAATTTCAAGCAACTCACAACGCCCCGCCACAATCGGGAAACTCTCCGGCGAACCGAGCGAGCGCTTGATCAGTTCGGTAATTTCTTCTCCAGCAGGGCCCAAACCGCCGGCTCGCGCGTGCAGTTCGTGGAGGTGTTGAACCCCGCGGTCATCCGATGGAATTACAATCTGGGGACGAACCGCCTCGATTGCGCGTTGTAAGGAATTCAGCGGATGAATGCTGCTGTAGGGAAAAACCTCGTGTACGACACTGGTGGAATAGAGCGGATGGCCTTGTTTGGGGCAAACAGCGTAGACGCGACATCCTACCTTCGTCAATCCAATGGCAAGCCGCGCCGTACTAGGCCACCGATTTGTGGCCGTCAGCAGTACCTTTGGACTGCCAGAACCGCTGCCGTCCGAGTTTGAATCGACTTGGTTCATTTATGGTCCGTCTCGCATGACATCTGCGAACGGTTTGTCAGCGTCAACTTGCCCCGTACTAACGAACGGCCACTTCGTCCTGTTCCCTGCTCTCGGTGCGCTCCTTCTGGGAGCTCGACATCGAGCTGCGGTCCGCCGATTTCGCAAGGTGTCTGGAAAGTCTCT
>DATLVJ010000058.1:0-3394 GCA_035577585.1 Candidatus Limnocylindrales bacterium | reverse complement strand
GCGAGTGCGTCCAGCGCATCCTGCGGGCGGCCGATGGCGATGGCGGCGGGTACATAGGCTTCAAGGACCTGATCTTTGAAAGCCGCACCGGGATAGTCTTTCAAAATCTGTGCAAGCTGCTTTGCGGCATCGGCGTTTTTTCCGAGTGCGCGTTCGGATTGCGCGGTCCAGAAAAGCGTGTATTCGAGGAGGAGCGTGTCGGGCTTGGCTTTTTGCAGCCAATTCAACGCTTGCTGTGCGTGGGCCTTCGAATAGTCTTCGTAGCCGAGGGCGAGAGCGGCGCGCTGTCCCCAGACGCTGGAACTGTTTTTGTTGGCGAAAGCGGCGAGTTTTTCGTAAGAGCCGGGGGTGCCGCGATGGAGATCGCGGGCGAGGAGAGAGAGTTCTTTTTGTGCGGCGGCGTCTTCGGGAGTCGAGGCGTCGAGTGCGGGCGAGGTGGTGTCCGGTCTGCAGCCCGTGGCGCAGGCGGGAGATTTCGGGTGGGTGGGTTTTTTCTTTTTCTTTTTGGTTTGGGCGGAGAGATCGCCCGCGCAGAGGAGCGAGAGGCAGAGGATCAGGGAGGAAAGGATAACTAGCCGCGAGTGTTGGGCTACGGAAAATTTTGTGGCGTGGGCGTGGAAAGCCTCAGGCCTGAAGGCCTTAGCTACAGGGCGGGGTGCGAGCGCCGCACGGCTGATGGAGTTACCGCGATTTGCCGGCGGTGGCGTAGGGATATTCGCCGAGGGCGCTGGAATCGCCGTCGGCCAAAATTTCCACCATCCAGCGATAAAAGTAATCCACCGGGTGGTCCATGATGGGTTTGAATCTACGATCGTATTCTCGATGAGCTTTCTCAATGTCGTCTTTCAGTCGGATGCAGATATCTCTGTTTTCGCGGCCCAGTCTAACCTGTTCCGGTCTTAACATTTTAATATCCTGCATGGATACTTTCGCAACGCGATTTGCGCGGCGATGAAGCTCTTGTTCCTCAGGAGTCAACTGGCTGACGTTGAAGTCGGCCTCGGAAATGGGGCCGACATCGGTGACGTGAAACTCGGTTTCGACCTGGGGCTCGGGAACCGGTTCGATGCGGGGAGGAGCCGGAGCGGGCGCGGCCGTCTTGGGTTCGTGATAGCTGGGAGCCGGACGAGCTGGAGGCGCGGAAGGTTCGGGTGCGACGCGGTTGATGGCTTCGGTGATTTTCTCTTCGAGAGGGCTGCGCGGGCCGGGCTGCATGGCCATGGCGGTAAAGCGGGTAAGAACTTCGAGGGCCGCGGAGAGAGAGGCTGCCGCGGTCTGGGCGCGAAGCATGGGAGGAAGCGCGTTGGTCGGCTTGCTGCTGGAGCAGGCCGCTACGATGTCGTTGATGGACTGCTGGAGTTCGTCACTGGTGCGCTGAATGCGCTCGAGGTTGTCGCGGAGAGCGCGAGCAACGGCTTGTTCGACGGCATTGGATTCAGGTGCCATACCCTTTATTAGGGGCGTTTTGCCCGATGTTCTCCCGTTTTGCCATTGTGGGGTGCGGGCGGGGGAGCGTCAACGGGAAGGGGGAGTGGGTGTGACTAAAAGGATGATGAGGAATTGGGGGTGGGCTCGCGGACTCGCGTTATCGGTAATCTGTAATCAGTAATCAGTAATCAGTAATCAGCCGGAGGGCTCGGTGAGGGATGGTATTGAGAAGTAAGGGGATAACAGCGATCAGATAACAGGAGGCAGAAAGCCTAGGCCTGGAGGTTGAAATCGAAGAGGGCCGGGCCCTTCGGGTTCGCTGAGGGTAAACGAGCCCGGCCCCTACAAATTTGGACGGGAGAGGCTATTTGTCGAGGGGTTTGGACATGAGGTAGCGCTGGTGATCGAGGAAGCCGCGGCGGCGGTAGAGTTCGATGGCTGGGTTGCCGTGGGTGACTTCGAGGTGGAGGAATTTGGCTTGGTGTTCGCGGGAGGCGGCTTCGGCGAGATCGAGGAGTTGTGTGCCAATTCCCTTTCCGCGGTGGGCAGCTTCGACGAAGAGTTCATCAATCCAGGCGCCTTTGCCGCGGTATTCGAGGCTGTAGTCGAAGCAGATCACGAGGTATGCGATTGGCGTGAGCTCTTCGCGAACGATATAGACAACACCGTAGACGGGATTCTGCAAAAGCTCGGCGAGATTTGCGCGGAGAGTGGATTCGTGGAATGGCTCGGACCAGGGATCGTCTTGCTGCATGTTGCGCATCATTGGAAATAAAGATTTGAAATCGAATGGAGTGGCGGGCGCGATCGAGATGGGCATGAGATGCGAAGACACCTTCGGGGAAAAATGAGATTTACCAGGAGGATGATACTACGGCGGGAAAATTGGCGGGGAGTGCGAACGGCGAGTGCAATTGTGGCCGGTCTCGAGACCGGCAGTCCATAGGAGGAGGAGAGCGGCCTGCCTCGGAAGGCAGGCCCTACAGAACTGAGCTGGGCGATCCATTCCTTCGTCAGGGAGAGCACGGCCCTTGGCCTCTGCTCAGGGCAAGAGGCGGCCGCTAAGCGGAGACGCTGAAGTTGGCGCCGGATGCGGCTGATGGCGACGAAGAATTGTTGGGAGCGAATCGCTGGAGGTCTTGCTGGAGCGAGGAGTAGGCTTGTTGGGCAGCGGACAAGTTGCCGGCCTGGAGATCCTGGCCGAGTTGGCCGAAGAGGGTGGAGATCGGATCTTGTTGGCTGGAGGATTGGCTGGATTCGCCGCCGCCGTGATGACGATGATGGTGGCCGTGCGGGCCGCCAAGCTGAGTGCCGGCTTGCTGCAAATCCTGCTGGACGTTGGCGAAATCGGACTTCGCGGCCGCAAGGTTGCCCGATTTCAGATCCTGGGCGAGTTGCGAAACGGCGGTGCCCAGCGGGTTGGCGGTTTGCGCGCCGGAAGCCGGCGTGAACAACGAGCTTTGCTGTCCAGTGGGAAGCAGCTGCTGAAGCGAAGAGAAATCGCTTTGCGCCTGGGAGAAATTTCCCGAAAGCAAATCCTGGCCGAGTTGTTGAAAGCCTTGCTTGAACTGCTGCTTGTTCGGACTGGGCGTGGTTGCGGAAGCAATCTGGCCGAGAATACTGCTGGCAATTCCAAAGATACCCATGGGTGTTTCCTCTTTTCGCGGCCGGCGTGAAAACCTCTCGCCACCAACCCGAAGGGAGGAAGGCACGAGGGCTGCCAATTCGCGCAAGTTGCTGATTGCCAAAACTGGAAGAAACGAAGTGTCTTAGAGTGGCCGCAGCGTACGCAATCTCTAAGGGTGCTTCGCCGCTGGCAATGCTTGCCGACCAAGCAGGCAAAACTTGCCGGGTTAAGCTGAGACTGAGGCAAACGGGATTGCGTGGTAAAATGGATGTCAGGGGGCGACCCGGTTTCGACGGAAGCTGTCGCGTCCCGGAGGCATGCCGGGGGCCAACCACCCGT
>DATLVJ010000057.1:0-8653 GCA_035577585.1 Candidatus Limnocylindrales bacterium | reverse complement strand
TACAGTCGCTACGAGTATTTAGCGGCAAGTGTTCGCTGGCAAGGGCTTCGGTGGATGCGGTGCGGCAGTGGCGATACCAACCGACGTTGCTGAATGGGATGCCGGTGGAAGTGGATACGGAGATTGACGTGATTTTCAGTTTGAGCTGGTGAGGGATTGTAGGACCGTAAATTTGGAGAAGAAAACAAAGAACCCAGCCAGGAATGGCTGAGCCACAAGAGCAAGACGCCCGCCTCGGAAGGCGGCCGCTACAAAGGCGGGTTAGGATTCGGCGAGGCCTTTGGCGAGGAGTTCTTCGTCGCTTAGCCAGAGGTCGGGAATATTGGCGGAGCCGAGGCGCAGGATGTCTTCGAGGGCGCCGCGAACTTCGCGAAGGTGAAAGTCCACACCGACTCTTTCGAGCATGTCAATGAGGGCCTGGGCGCCTTCGGCGAGCATGGGTTTGGGCCGGACGCCTGTGCGCGCTATCTGGTGATAGGAAACGATGTAGAAGGCGTTGGTGCCGGCGCCGTGACGAACGATGTGGAGGAAGCCCCGAGCCTTCGGGGCTTCTTTTACCTGTCTGACTGCAACCGCTGCGCCGCTTGGGAGTGAGCTCATCGTGTGATCTCCTCACCTGTGGCCCGGGTCAGCTGCATCCGCTGGTGCTCCCGCAGTTTTCGCATTTGTAGCAGGCGCCGTTGGGCACCATCAACATGCCGCATTCGGAGCAAGTGGGCGCATCCTCGAGCGCGTTGCCCGGAGAATAGGTTCTGGTTTCGACGGGCGGCGCCGGAGAGAGCACCGGCGCTTGTGGCGTGGGCGCGGGGATGGAGGCGACGACGGTGCCTTCCATCGGAGCGCCATTGAGCTTTAGATATTCCGCCGAGATGAAGCGGCCCCCGAGCCAGCGCGCGATGTAGTCGAGCACGGACGTGGCGAAGCGGATGTTGGCATTGGGCGTGATGCCGCTGGGTTCGAAGCGGGTGTTGACGAGCTTGTTGACGAGAACCTTGAGCGGGACGCCGTACTGCAAACCTATGGAGAGAGTGAGCGCGAGGCCGTCCATGACGCCGGAGAGCGTGGAGCCTTCCTTGGACATCTTGATGAAGATTTCGCCGGGACGCCCGTCGGGATACATGCCGACGGTGATGTAGCCTTCGTGGCCGCCGACGCTGAACTTGTGGGTGACGGAGTTGCGCTCGACGGGAAGCTTTTCGCGTTGGGTGCGGGCGAAGAGTTCGCGCTGCACGGGTTCGGGCTCGGCGGCGGCGACTTCGGCTTTCTTCTCGTCTTTCTTGTTGCCGGCGGCGTTGAGCGGCTGAGAGCGCTTGGAGTTGTCGCGATAGATGGCGACAGCCTTGAGGCCAAGCTTCCAGGACTCAATGTACGCGTCCATGATGTCTTCGATCGTGGAATCCTCCGGCATGTTGATGGTCTTGCTGATGGCGCCGGAGAGGAAGGGCTGGGCCGCCGCCATCATCTTGACGTGACCGCGCCAGGCGATGGAACGCCCGCCGGTGGTGGCCAGGGAACAATCGAAGACCGGAATGTGCTCGGGCTTGACGAAGGGAGCGCCGTCGATTTTGCCGTTGACGTCAATGTAGCTGACGATTTCGCTGGCCTGCTCGGGCGTGTAACCGAGCTTCATCAGCGCTGCCGGCACGGTGTTGTTGACGATTTTGATGACGCCGCCGCCGACCAGCTTCTTGTACTTGATGAGGGCGAGGTCGGGCTCGATGCCGGTGGTGTCGCAATCCATCATGAAGCCGATGGTGCCGGTGGGAGCGAGAACGGTGACCTGGGAATTTTTGAAGCCGTGCTTTTCGCCGAGGGCGAGAGCGGAATCCCAGGAGCTTTGCGCGCCCATGTAGAGAGCCGGCTGCACGTGATCGGGCTTGATGCCGCGCATGGAGTTGCGGTGCATGCGAATGACGTCGAGCATGGGTTCGCGGTTGACGGGATAGCCCGAGAAGGGACCCATGCGCTCGGCGACGCGTGCGGACTGGGCGTAGGCTTCGCCGCACATAAGAGCGGTGACGGCGGCAGCGACATCCCGGCCTTCATCGGAGTCGTAGGGCAGGGCCATGGACATGAGCAGTGCGCCGAGATTGGCATAGCCGAGGCCGAGCGGGCGGAACTCGTGCGAGTTCTTGGCGATTTTATCGGTGGGATAGCTGGCGTTGTCGACGAGGATTTCCTGAGCGGTGATGGTGACATCCACCGCTTTGGTGAACGCTTCCACGTTGAAGTCGCCGTTGGAGTGGAGATACTTCATGAGGTTCAGCGAGGCCAGGTTGCAGGCGGTGTCGTCGAGGAACATGTATTCGCTGCAAGGATTGCTGGCGTTGATGCGGGCGGTGTTCTTGGAGGTGTGCCAGCGATTGACGGTGGTGTCGTACTGCATGCCAGGATCGCCGCAGTGCCAGGTGGAGTCAGCGATTTTGTAGAGAAGTTCGCGGGCGCTGAGCTTTTCGTTGGGCTGGCCGTCGGTGACGTTCTTGGTCCACCAGTCGCGATTTTCCTGCGCGGCTTGCATGAACTCATCGGTGACGCGAACGGAGTGATTGGCGTTCTGGAAGAAGATAGAGCTATACGCTTCGCCGTCGATGGAGGAGTCATAGCCCTGCTCGATAAGGACGTGAGCCTTTTTCTCTTCCTTGACCTTGCATTCAATGAATTCGACGATATCGGGATGGTCGATGTTGAGGATCACCATTTTGGCGGCGCGGCGCGTCTTGCCGCCGCTCTTGATGACGCCGGCGAAGGCGTCGAAGCCCTTCATGAAACTGACCGGGCCGGAGGCGATGCCGCCGCCGGAGAGGGTTTCCTTGCTGCCGCGCAGGGAGGAGAAATTGGTGCCGGTGCCGGAACCCCACTTGAAGAGCATGCCTTCGGTGCGGGTGAGGCCCATGATGGATTCCATGCTGTCCTGGACGGAGTTGATGAAGCAGGCGGAGCACTGGGGCTTAGGCTGGCAGCCGACGTTGAACCATACGGGCGAATTGAAAGCCATTTTCTGCTCGACGAGCAGGTGGGAGAGTTCGTCGCGGAAAGCGTCGCGCGACGCGTTATTGGCGAAGTATCCGCCTTCTTCACCCCAACGGACGATGGTATCCACGACGCGGCCGATCAACTGGCGCACCGAGCCCTCCCGGTCGGACGTGCCAGGCTTGCCGTGGAAGTATTTGCTGGCGACGATATTGGTGGCGGTCTGCGACCAGCCCTTTGGGACTTCAACGTTTTCCTGCTTGAAGATTGTGGCGCCCTTTTCGTTGCCGATCAGAGCGGTGCGCTTCTCCCATTCGACCTGGTCGAAGGGGGAAACCTTTCCATCGGTGAAATACCGTTCAAACACCAGGCCGCCGCCCACACCGGCCGCGTCCACCGATTTTACTGCCTCGAGTGCTTTGCCATTCAATGCGTGCTTCACCGTAGCCATCCTGATTCCTCCCCGCAACAGGTTCCCGAAGTGCGAGCGGGGAACCCTTTTATTTTACTCCCCTGGCAAGCAGGGGGCCGCGATCCCGCCTGAAAACGCGACTAAATTCGTGGTACGAGTGGAAGGCATCCCCCCGAAATCATCGAAAAAAACGAATGCACTGCCCGATGCCGGTGAAGCTCACACGGCCGAACAGCAAACTCCGCGCCTGAATTACGACTGCGCGGAGCAGGTACTTCGCGCTCGTTTTTTGCGGTGACACCGGGTTGGAGCGTGGGGCAAAGCCAGTCCAAGGCTGTTCCCCGACTCGGACCGTCTGGCGCTTCCACGTCCCCCGAATCTGGATTCGCAGTATCGGACTAGGCGCAGTTGGTGTCAAGAGAAAATCGCAAAATCTGGTGAAGAAATTTCTATAGCGTCTATATCTAGTGGTGGACTTTCTGGAGGAGCGGGTCCCGGATTGGTGCAGACCCAAGGTTCCGGTACGGAAGTACTTTGAAATCAGGACTCTTGCTTCATGCCTTGTATGCAGGAGAACGCGTAATCTGGCAAGAGGCAGGAGTCCATCGGAGGGATGGCAAGCGTGCAAGTCGGACGATACCAAATACTCGAAACGCTCGGAACCGGGGCAAACAGCCGCGTGGTGCGCGGATTTGACCCAATGATTGACCGGGCGGTGGCGATCAAATTACTTTCGCCCGAGCTTTCGCGAGGCGAGGCGCGTTCGCGCTTCCTGCGCGAAGCACGCGTGGTTGGAAAACTTTCGCATCCATTCATTATTACGCTGCATGACATGGGGATTGAGGAGTCCACTTCGACTCCGTACCTGGTGATGGAGCTGGTGGAAGGGCAATCGCTGGAGAGGATTCTTACGAACGGGAGCGTGCCGTATACGTCTGCATGCGGCTGGGCTGCGCAAGTGGCTGTGGCGCTGAACGTGGCCCACAAGCATGGAATCATCCACGGCGACGTGAAGCCCGCGAACATTCTGGTGACCAGTGACGGACGCACAAAATTGACGGACTTCGGGATGGCGCGGCTTTCCAGCCACGATACGAAAGACACTTCCCTGCTGGGTACGCCGGCATATTGGTGCCCGGAACAGATCATGGGACGGGCGCAGGACGCGCGGTCGGATATATTCTCGCTGGGCGTACTGCTTTACGAGATGGTGACGGGGATTTCGCCGTTTGCGGCGGATTCGCTGCAGAAGGTTTGTAATCACGTGCTGTCTTCGCGGCCATTGCCGCCGTCGCAGGTGAACTCGTCGATTCCGGCGGCGCTGGATGAGATTCTGGCTTCGTGCCTGGCGAAGGATCCGCAGCAGCGGATGGCATCGGCGGAAGTGCTGGCGGAGCAGTTGTATCCGCTGGCGCGCAAGAAGACGCTGACGCCGGCGGTGGCCCCGGTTGCGGAGCAGTCCTTGCGCAATCGGGCGGCGCGGTTTTTGCGCTCGGCGTAGGATATACACCCGCTTCTCAAGGTTTACAGTTTCCAATCCGAAAATTTTCAAACTGTGTCAGTTGAGATCCTTCGGCGCGCAAACTGCGCGCAGCTCAGGATGAGAGGGCCCGCATTTTTGTCGAATTATGAAGGAGACATTGCGGCTTCGCGGTGATTATTCATAGCGAAGGGCTTCGACGGGGTCGAGCTTGGAGGCCTTCATGGCGGGCCAGACGCCGAAGATGAGGCCGATGCTGACGCTGACGCAAACACCGACGATTGCGGCCCAGAGGGGGACGCTGCCGGGCCATTTGAGAGCCAAGCGCACTAAGAGAACAAGTCCATTCACAAGAATGAGAGCGATTAGTCCGCCGATGCCGGTGAGGGTCATGGCTTCGAGCAGGAACTGCCAAATGATGTCCTTGCTTTTTGCGCCGATGGCTTTGCGGACACCGATTTCCCGGGTGCGTTCGGTGACGCTGACGAGCATGATATTCATAACGCCAACACCGCCGATTAACAGGCCGATCGCGCTGAGGACGACAGTGGCGATGGCGACTTTTCCAACGATGTTGTGGAATTCCTTAATCTGCTCTTCGGCGGTGGCGACGGAGAAATTGTCTTTGCCATCGTAGGGAACGTTGCGGCGGCGGCGAAGAGCTTCGGTGATCTGGTCCACCATCTGGTTGAGCATGTAGGGCTGGGCCTGAACGCGGAAGTTGAGCTCAGTGGCCGAAGGAAAAGTTTTGCGGAAAGTGCTGAAGGGGATGAGGACACGGCGATCTTCGTCGCCCATGCCGAACCCGCCCTTGGGCTTTTCAACGACGCCGATAACCTGAAAACTGGAGCCGTCAATCATGACGTCCTTGCCGATGGGGTTGCCTTCGGGAAAAAGCACCGGGGCAACATTTTCGCCGAGCATGACGACTTTTTCCTTGTGGAGGTCGTCGCCTTCGCTGATGAAGCGGCCGGAGAGAGTGGCAGCGTTGGCATAGACAAGGCCAAAATTGGGCTGAACTCCGCGGAAATCGATGGCGGTAACTTCACCGGATTTGGTGCGGACGGTGTGAGGGACTTCCCAGTCGCTGGTGACAAACGCGGTGATGTTCTTCACCGTGGGGCAGCTTTCCTGAAGGGCGCGTTCGTCGTCAAGAGTGAGGGGTTTGCGCTGGCGTTCCTCAAGAGGCGGCGGGCCACCGTGGCGGCCCTGATCCCACTTGGTGACGAAGGCTGTGTCCGCGCCAAACTGCTTCACATTTTCCTGGATTTGGGCGTCGAAGCCAGTGATAAGAGCGGCAACGAGCATGATGACGCTGACGCCAAGCACCACGCCAAATATTGTGAGAGCGCTGCGGAGTTTGTGAGTGCGCAGGGCATCCATGGCCTGCCGGAGATTTTCACCGTTTGCCTGAGGCATAGGCGCGCCTAACTTTCCGCTCGAAGAGCTTCGATAGGATCGAGTTTTGCGGCCCGCATGGCCGGGAAAATGCCGAAAAAGAGTCCCACGGCCGTGGCAAGAAAAAGAGAGAGAATGACGGCAGCAAAGGGAGTTTCCATCGGGAACGAGAAGACGGCTTTTACCAGAGAGACGGCGAGATATGCGCTAATGATGCCGATTAGGCCGCCGCAGGCAGCGAGCACGGCGGATTCCGTGAGGAATTGCAAAAGGATGTGCATTTTTCGCGCGCCGAGGGAACGGCGCAAACCGATTTCGCGGGTGCGTTCCGTGACGCTGGCCAGCATGATGTTCATGATGACGATACCGCCGACAACGAGAAACACGCTGACGAGCGCCATGGCGACAAAGGCAAGATTGCCGGTGAGGTCATGCCAGAGGGCCATGATGGAATCGGAGCCAAGAATGGCGAAGTTGTCGGGCGCGTTGTAGTCCAGATGTCGCCAAGCGCGGAGAAGCATGCGAGCTTCGTCCTGGCTGGCGGACATCATTTCGGCATTGGGGGCCTGGATGAAGATTGCGGCCCAGTCCGTCTGGCGGTGCCAGCCCTTCAGGAAAGTATTAATGGGCATGATCATGTAATTGTCTTGAGACTGGCCGAAGGCGCTGCCGATGGCTTCGGCGACGCCAATGACTTCATAACTGTGCGTGCCGACGCGAATAGATTTGCCGAGGGGATCGACGTTGGGAAAGAATTTTGTGGCAAGGTCGGAGCCGATGAAGGCTACATCGGAATGGTGTTCATCATCCGCCGGAGTGATAAAGCGACCTTCGGCGATATTCAGGTTGCGGACATCGGCGAAATTGGCGGTGGCGCCCATGACGCTGGTGTTTTCCATGATGATGTCGCCGACGCGGGTCTGGACGTTGCGGTCTTCTTCTGCGGCGACGGCACGGGCGAGCTTCATGCGCTCGCGGAGACGTTCGTAGTCGTCCATGGTGATCAGGGGGCGCTTTTGGGCTTTGATGAATTCGTCTCGGCTGGTGATGATGCCGAAGCGGTCGACGATGAAGACGTTGGCGCCGAGGTTGGCGACGCGTTCGGCGACGTAGAGGTTGAGGCCGGCGATAACGCTCATCACGAAGACGAGGGTGGTGACGGCCAGGATGACGCCGAGGAGGGTAAGGAAACTGCGTAGCTTATGGGCGCGAAGAGCATCCAACGAGAGCTTGAAGGTCTCGTAAAAGGTGATCCAGCCCTTTTTGATGCGCTGCAGGCGCGAGGCAGACACGACCAGGCTGCCGGCAAGCGGCGGGACACTGGTGAAGCTATCCATGGGGGAGATGCCCAAACTCGACTCCTGTAAGGTTAGAGACGAACCACCCGGCCGAATCGTTCCTTAATTAGACGTTTTAGATGTGTATTAGCTTTCAGCCGGGGCGGCTATAATCTGAAAGAATCACCATTGTACCCGGATGGCGGAGGGGAAGCAGTGGAAATTGTCGTACAGGAGATTGGCAGGAAGTTCTGGTCTGCGCCGCCAGACTTCTCTCTAATGTTAACAATCAAAAGACGTTATAGCCAGATTTTGCGTTCCATGGGGATGCTCGCACTGTTGTTGTCGGGTTCAGCCTGTTTTGGCCAATCTGCCCCGTCGGAGCCACCCGCAGTGGAGGATTCCGCGGGGAACGGCGAATTGTTCGGCCGGGTGATCGCGAATCAGAAGCGGGTAGACGCGAATATGAACACCTATGAACGGGTGGAACGCGTGGAGATCCGAAAGACGGGGAGCGATCCGAACCCGAGCGAAGTGAGGGTGTGGAGGGTTTTTCCGGCAGGCACGGGAACCAGCAAGATTCCCCTGACGAAAGAGGCGACCCCCCTCAGCGCGGAGAGTTACCGGGCGGCGCTGGAAAAACTGCACACGACGCTTGTGTGGGCGGCGGAAACGGGGCCGACGCAACGGGAGGCGTACGCGAAGGTCGAGAAGCGAAAGAAGGAACGGAACGAGCTGATCGATACGACGCGGAAAGCGTTTGTGTTCGCGAAGATTGGCGAAGAGACGCGGGCAGGACGGGTACTGGTGAAATATGAAATGACGCGGAACCCCGCATTCAAGCCGGCAACGCGGAACGAAATGTTATTCACGAGGATTGCGGGTCGGCTATGGATTGATAAGGAAACCTCAGAACTGGCCAAGATCGAAGGCCACGTTACGGAGGATATAAATCTGGCCCTGTTTCTGGCGAAGGTCTACCGGGGGAGTTATTTCATGCAGGAGTGGTATGAGATGGCACCCGGCGTGTGGCTGCCAAGCTACCAACAGTACGACTTTGATGGGCGAAAATTCGTGGTGCCATTTTCGATTCACGAACGGACGTTTTATACGAAC
>DATLVJ010000056.1:0-5359 GCA_035577585.1 Candidatus Limnocylindrales bacterium | reverse complement strand
CCGCTCGAATAGTTGGTGGCGTCACTCTGGGGTACCTGTTTGCCTTGTCGCAATTCCTTGTTGGCGGAATCATCGCCTGGCTTTACCTCGGGGCTTCGACCAGATTCGACGCCCTGACAAAAGACATCCTTGGAAGCCAGGCGAAACGCAGCGAGGAAAAAAAGTGATCGTTTCGCTTTCCGTATTCGTTGCCTTCGTGGCAAGCACGCTGATCATCACGTACTGGGCGGCGAAACGTTCCAGGGGCACCAGCGGCTATTTCGCGGCCGGCCGGCAAATTTCCGCCTGGCAGAACGGATTCGCGGTCGCCGGCGACTTCATGAGCGCCGCTTCATTTCTCGGAGTCGTCGGGCTGATTTCCGTAAAAGGTCTCGACGGTTTTCTCTATTCCGTCGGCGGCTTTATAGCCTATGTCACCATCCTCCTGCTGGTCGCCGAGCCGCTGCGGAATCTCGGGAAGTACACTATGGGCGATGTTCTGGCGTTCCGCATGAACCCGCGTCCGGTGCGGGCACTGGTCGCGATCAGCACGCTTACCACCACGCTTTTCTACATGATTGCCCAGATGGTCGGGGCCGGGGCGCTGGTAGCGTTGCTGCTGGCGGGATCCGGCATCACGTACAACCAGGCAGTGATTGGCGTCGGCGTCCTGATGATTGTCTATGTGGTCTTCGGCGGGATGCTGGCCACCACCTGGGTTCAAATCATCAAGGCCATGCTGCTTTCCGCCTGCACCCTGGCCCTGGCGATTCTGGTACTGCGGCATTTCCACTTTCACTTTGGCGAACTGTTTTCAGCGGCCGGCCGCGTCGCCTACCATCAGAAACAACAATTGGTTTCCAGTAATTTCCTTCAGCCGGGGCTCTTCTACAAACCTCCTTACGGTGCATTCGATCTGATTTCGATGGGCTTGATCTTTATTTTCGGCACCGCGGGATTACCTCACATTCTCGTGAAGTTTTACACCGTTCCCGACGCAAAGACCGCCCGGAAAAGCGTTGTCTGGGCGATGTTTCTGATTGGAACCTTTTACGTGCTCACTTCCGTTCTTGGTTTGGGCGCAGCCGTGATCGTCGGTCCCGACTACATCCTTACTCACGGCGGCACCAACATGAGCGGTCCCCTTCTCGCTCAAGCCCTGGCGGGCAACATTTTTCTCGCGGTCGTTTCCGCGGTGGCATTCGCCACTATTCTTGCGGTGGTGGCGGGCCTGGCGATCAGCGCTTCCACCTCTTTTGCACACGATTTCTGGGTGAACGTGATTCACAACGGCGAAGAGCGCCGCCCGGGTGAATCCGTTAAGGTGGCCAGAATCGCCGCGCTGGCCGTGGGCTGCATTTCCATTGCGATCGCAATCTTGGTCGGCCCGGCCTCGAATGCCGGGATTATGGCGCTGCTGGGAATGGCTGTGGCCGCCTCGGCAAATTTCCCGGTGCTGGTCCTTTCCATTTTCTGGCGGCGTTTTAATACCGCGGGAGCTATCGCGGGTTTATCCGTCGGGCTGCTCGCTTCGATCGCTCTGATTGTCGTCGGTCCCAATTTCATGGGCATAGATGCGGCCGGTGTTGCGCGCCATTTGATTCAGGCAAAGCCGTTGTTTCCGATGGAAAATGTGGGGATCGTCACCGTACCGCTGGGGTTTCTGGCAGCCATCTCGGGAGCGCTTCTGAGCAGCGATCCGCGCGCGCAATCCAAATTCAATGAACTAATCGTTCGCGCCAACACTGGATTGGGCGCCGAATAATCAGCGCCGCGCGACACCGCACCCTCGTTTCATTCCTAACGATAGTTCGGTGGATGAACCGATTGATCCATTCCCATGCAGGTTTGTCCGCCCCTCGCAACATTCACGCTGATCAGTCGCGGCTCAGCCGATGCGAACGCCTGGCGGAACGCGGCCTCAAGAGCTTCCGGGCGATCCACCTCTTCCGCCGCCATGCCGTAGCCCTGCGCGATTTTCACCATGTCAATTCCCGGCAGGTCCATTCCCGGAACATTTCGCCCCACTTGCGTAAAATCACAAAATCCCTTCAACGCGGAATAGTCCGAATTCCGCAGCACCACGAAAATCACGCCCGCTTTGTACTGCACCGCGGACCATAACGTCTGCACGGAATATTGCAGCGAACCGTCGCCCACGGGACACACGACCCGCCGTTCCGGCCGCGCCAGTTGCAACCCGACCGCCGCCGGCAATCCGAATCCCAGAATGCCATTGGGGACGGAATAAAATGATCCAGGCTCGTCTACCACCAGGTGCCGGTCCAGATCGCCCTTCGAAGAGGGGCACTCCTCGCAGATGATTGCGTTTTTCGGCATCACGCGATTCAGCGCGGAAAACAGATACGCTGGCGTGATCGGATACTCAGGTTTCGGCTCGGGTGTATTCTTTCGAGTTCCAACAGCACTGCCCTGTTTCGCTTGAACGTGATTGCACAGATAACGCGCGGCGGCGGCAACATTCCCAACAATGCTGACGCCCGAGAGCGCGCCCGCGGCGTTTTCCGGCGAGTTGGTAATTTGAAAAAGTTTTGTTCCCGGCTTCACCGTGTTGCCCGGCACATGCGCGTAATACGTAAAAACAGGCGCTCCTAGAACAACCACCGTATCGTAGGCCGCCAGTTGGTCGGCCAGCGGCTGCTGCGCCGGAAACAATCCTCCTCTAAATTGAGGATGGCTCCTCGGAAATGTCCATCTCGGTGCGATCGGCTGCTGGAACACATCGGCTTTCAAGTGCTCCGCCAGGCTCAGAACATCATGCCACCCCTGGTCCTCTTCAATTTGCGCGCCGGCAACCAGCACGGGATTTGTGCTCCCGTCGATCGCGGAAACCACTTCATCCAGCGCCGCGGGGTCCGGCGAAACTGTCTTCGTCACTTTGCGAGTTGCCAGCGGCGGGCACTCCTTGATCCAATCGTCCATCGGGATGGAAATAAACACCGGGCCCATCGGCGGCTGCATCGCCAGGTGGAATCCTCGTGCGATGGCCGCCGGCACATCTTCCGCCCGCAGCGGTTCGTACGCCCACTTCACATAGGGTTTCACCACATCCACGGCGCGGCTCACAAGAAATGGTTCCGCCAGAATTTGCCGGCGGTCCTGCTGCCCCGATGTAATCACCAGGGGAACATGCCCGTAATATGCATCGACAATCGACGAGAGCCCGTTCCCCGCGCTGGCAATCGAATGCAGGTTTGCGAACGCGGCATTTCCCGTCGCCATCGCGTAGCCCAGCGCCATTCCCGCCGCGGAACGTTCATGCAAGCCGAGAATGTACCGGAAGTCCGATGGTATGTCGCGAAGGAACGGAAGTTCGGTCGATCCGGGGTTGCCGAAAATCGTCGTCATCCCCAGGCCGCGCAATACTTCGTAGGTGACTTCTCGAACAGTGCTCACAATCGGACTCCGCTCCGAGCTGGCTTCCTGATACGGAACGCAGAGTTTATACCATCCGCTCGAACAGCAGGTGGTTGAATTCTATTTTCCAGGGGTGCTATTGTTCCGACTCCTGTTACTCTCGTGGCCTCCGTGGCCGAAGCGGAGCCGGCAGGAAGAGAGTCCGGAGCTCGAAAAATCCAGTGTCCGTGAAAATTTGCATCGTTGGTTGTGGCGCTCTTGGCAGTGTTTTCGCCGCCCATCTTTCGCGCCTTCAGGATGTGCAGGTCTACGTCTACGACGTCTCCCCGCCGGTAATCCGCGCCATAAACGAACGCGGTCTGCGTATCAGCGGCGCCGTCGAGCTAACCGGCAACGTACATGCGACCACCGATGCCGCTAATATCCCCCCGTGTGATTTCGGCATCATGGCCACCAAAAGCATCCATACACGCGCGGCGATCGAACGCACGGCTCACATATTCGGAAAGACCGGCGCGGTCTGTTCCGTACAAAACGGGATGGGCAACGAAGAGATCATTGCCGAACACGTGGGCCAGGTAATTCGCGGCGCCACAACGATGGCGGCGCACGTCATCGAACCCGGCCACGCGGGATTTGAATTTTACAGCGACCTTTGGATCGGCCCTTTCGAGCCTTCCGCGACGTCTTTTGCGCGCGTTCAGCAGTTCGCCGACATTTTGACACGCGCAGGACTTCGCATCGTGGCGCTTCCCGACGCGCGGGGCGCGCAATGGACCAAGTTCATTTTCAATTGTGCCGCAAATCCGGTGGGTGCTCTCACGCGATTGCATCATGGGGCCGCGGTCCGCTATGCCCCGACCGGCGCTTTGTACGAGGCGATCCTCAGCGAAGGGGAGGCAGTTGCCAAAGCCCTCGGCATCGCGTTGCATGGGGATCCCCGCAGAATGGTTGCGGAGGGCGCAAGCTCCCCGCGCAAAAGAAACGTCAGCATGCTGATGGATGTGCTGGCCGGCCAGTTAACCGAAGTGGACTTCCTGAACGGCGCGATGGCGGAGATTGGCGAGCGAATCGGAGTGCCCGTTCCGCTCAATCGCGCACTCTGGCAACTGGTGAAAGGCCTCGAGCATTCCAGGACGGATCCCGCTTAGACTTCCCCTGCGCGCGATCCCCTCGCAATCTCTAATGAATCCGCGTTCCGTCCACCTTCAACCGGAATAACAGATACGGCTTCTGCCGCAAATCTTTGCCGTTGTGAAAGGCGCTCTGCCGTTCCACCTGATTCGCCGTGAAATACAAATAACCATCCGCCGCCAGGGACAACGTGTCCGGCCAAAGCATTCGCGGATCGTGCGCCAGCGTTTCAAATCCATTCAGGCCGGACCACCGGCGAATTGCGTTGTGCTCGTAATCGCTCAGGTAGATGCGGCCCTGGCCGTCCGATTCCAGCCCGTCGCTTGCGCCACCCTTTTCCCCAAGGTCCTTCACGGTTGACGCCACATCGGCGTCGGATTTGGCGCGGTCCGCCAGCGCGTCCACGCTCACGCTGTAAAAATGCCGGCTGGTTAGCGGGCAGTAGTAAAGCGTTTTGCCGTCGGCGCTGATGGCAATGCCGTCCGAACCGATTGCAAAACGCATCGGTGGTTGCCCCGGCAACCGCACCTGCATGATTTCGCCTTCCACCACGGGAACAAACGCGGGATCTGGTTTTGTCGATGGGTGGTCGTTCAGCCGCCGCCAGCTTTTTCCCGACGCCAGATCCACCGCGATGATTCCGTTCGGCCCGTTTCCCGTCGAATCCGTAATAAACGCCATGCCTTCCGCGCCCCGGTGCAAATCGAATCTCACGTCATTCAGGTAAGACGTTGGCAAGGCCACATCCGCGGGAAACACGATTTTCTTGACGACGCGATTGGTCTTCAGATCAACACCAATCAACTTCCCGCCTTCGGGCTTCACCGGGCCAAACTGAAGGCTGCCGGTATCGAGTATCCAAAGCCGC
>DATLVJ010000055.1:0-2987 GCA_035577585.1 Candidatus Limnocylindrales bacterium | reverse complement strand
TACTTCAACAATCTTTACCACATCTGGTGGCCGCCCACACCGGAAATGGATCGCTACGGAACGGCGCACACTGCTCGCTATGTGGAACTCTTGGAGCAGGTCCGCAATGACAAAAACCTGCCCGGCTTGTTTGACATGCTCTTTGTTCCCGCTGAGGGCAACTGGAAAAAAGACCGCAGCAAAGAGGAGATTGCCTATGCGGTGAGTTATTCCTACCAACTGATCGAATTCATCTGGATGATCTTCATGCAATTGGATCTCGTGCTCCCCGAAAAGAGTGACCACCCGCACGCCCTCGGGTGGCGCCAGATGTTCAAGGAATGGGCCACAATAGACGTGGTGAGGGAGGGTTGGCTGAAGTACCGATCCACTTTTTCCCAGCGATTCCGGAATTTTGTCGAGGATGGCGGCATCGGGCTGCCGGCCGCGTTGGATAGTGGCCCCGGTAAAACGAAGACACCGTAGCACTGAAGTTTCCCGCAGTCGGCAAGTTTTTGGATGCGGTCACGAATCCAGTGACATCCACGAGGTCCCACGCGCGGCAACAGCGGCGAACCCAAAATGGCAAGCGCTCCCCCAAAGGAAACACTCAGTCAAACTTTGGTCAACAGGGCCCATTCCTGTGCAACGTTTCGTTACCAAGACGCACTATCTTTCACTGGCGGAGTTAGGCTTCCAGCTTCTGGGCGTGTCCGGAGTTTCAATTGGCAATGAACCGGGAAGGAACAATCGGAGTAGCGGGACTCCTCGCCATCGCGGCTGCCGTTGGCATCGGCCTGCAGCCCGGTTCAAAACCGGGATCGGGAGGGAAAGCGGATGGCAAAGGAGAACTCCGGCGATCGGGAACCTCTTCCTCCAAACAAAAGGCCTCGGAATATCAGCCGGGGTGCAGCGAAATTGAAGACCATTTGCAGGAATTGCTGGGGACGGAGGCATCCCTCGTTCCAGACCACTGCTACCTGGATAAGGCGGCAGCTAAGCCGGCCAAAACTAGCGCCAGCACGACAAACCAAGCCCCAAAACTGAAATTCATAATCGCAACTCTTCCGGATCCGCTGCACACGCACCTATCGCTGGTTTTCGATCAGTTCGCTGGCGCCATCCAGGAAGCCGCCCAGGATGAAAAGTACGATTTCGACAGCTCCTGGCTGCCCTGGGATGATGGCGAGCAGCAGAAGGTACTACTGGATGACCAGGACAAGGCGGAAAAGCGAAGAGCCGGTCGAGAAGAGCAGCCAGGCATTCTGCTGTTTCGAAAATCAATCAAGTGCGATCCACCGCCACCACCACCGGTCAATTCTGGCAATGCGCCCGCTACATCGAAGGAACTGCCGCCATGTAAGGAAACTCCCCCGGCCGGGGCCGCCGGCACCAAGGTTGCCGGGCAAAACTCGTCCGTCCCGGGTTATCGCGATGGGCTGATCATTTTTGTGGTGGGGGAAGATGCCACGCACGGAATCCACCGCAAACAGTTCCAGAATGCCACCCGTTGGATCGAACAGCTGAAGTCATTCATCGGCCAAGAACATGCCCAAGCGGGCATCATCGGGCCAACCTTTTCCGGCTCTTTCCCCTCATTAGCCGAATTGCTCTCTGACGACAAGATCGCAAAGACGCTGAGGCCCGAAAAGGACGGGAAGCTACCCGTTTACAGCGGGAGCGTAAGCAGTGACACGGCAGCGAGATGGTTTAAGAACCAGATGAACTTCCAGGGGAGCAGTGAAAGCGCAAAAGTGGAGTTACACAGCTTCGTGCAGAATGACGATGAAATTCTCAGCCTCTTTTGCAGCTATATGCTGCTGGAGCAGCCGGAATTTGATGCCCAGAAGCTTGCCGTTATCTCCGAGGATGAAACCGCCTATGGAAGTTCCGGAATGAATGAGGCGGACGATAACAAATGCAAATCTGAACCACTGAAGCTGTACTACCCGCGGGATATTTCTGCCCTGCGCGCCGCTTATCAGACGAAATCGCTATTCACGACCAGTTCGCCGTCCGGATCCGTGGACACTCAAACAAGGAACCTGCCAACCGACCTCGCTGATCCGGCGGGCATCGTTCACGATTCCATTCGTTCCTATGGTGGAAATCAAACGCCGCTGGCCCAGGAAGCATTTATGCTGGAGATCGTAGCGGCACTGAAGGAGCTCCACGCACGATACATTCTCCTAAGAAGCAGCAACACGCTGGATCAGTTGTTCCTCTGCGATTTCCTGCATCGCATGTACCCGGATGGCCGCATCGTCATCATGTCCTCCGACCTGCTGCTCATTCGCGAACGAGGTGCGACAGGACTGAACGGCACTCTGGCGCTGAGTACCTATCCGCTGTTCCCGCTGGAGCGGGATTGGACGGAATCCGTGTCGCGGCCTGCGTCCGACCGGGTATTCAGCGCGGACACGGCGGAGGGGACCTACGTCGCATTCCGGTTACTGTTGAACGCCGGCGGGTTGAACAGGCAAGGGCCACCACCCAGAGGGTGCCAGGCGACACCCGATAGCGAGGAGGATATTTTTCTGCCGAAAATCGCCTGTGAAGAAGATCCGCCAATGACGGACTATTCTTCGCCGCAATGGATGCTTGCGAAGCATTCTGGCAAGACCTCAACTGACGATGCACGCGTTTACAAAGGACCGGCGACATGGTTATCGGTTATTGGGCAAAATCGCTTTTGGCCCCTGGCGGCGATCACAAAAGACACGTTGAAGGCAGAACCGTGGTTCGGCCAGGCCGAAGTTCACGAAGAGAAATCCAACGGGCGTTCCGAGGTGGGAGTCGGAGAGCCCGGGCAAACACCGGAATTGCCGGTCGGGATGAAGCTGTATTTATTGGGCCTCGCGGGTCTGGCGATATTTCACACCTGGTGTTGCTGGGCGGGGTCGTACACAGCCAAGCCGGCATTTCGGGCACATTTTGCCAGCACGGGAGACTGGCGGCAGACCTCATTGGTGTTGACGGGGAGCAGCCTGATTGCAGTGGTAGCGATA
>DATLVJ010000054.1:0-17939 GCA_035577585.1 Candidatus Limnocylindrales bacterium | reverse complement strand
CGGCATGGAAAGCGCGTGCGGGCGCTCCACTGTGTGAAACTTCTGGGAAGCATGTACGGGTCGAGAATTTTGAGCCTTCATCCCGGGATTCTGCAAATATCTATCAACCATCCCAAAAACTTACGGTTCGACTCTGCCGGGGAATCTTCCATATAATCCCGAAAGCATCCGCACCCTCTCGGGCCGCGAATATGCTTGAACTTGGGAGTCGACCCTATGAAGCTAAACGCTGCAGTGATTGGCCTGGGATTCGTAGGCAAGGCGCACGTGGAATCTCTTCGGCGTCTCGGAATCCCGATTCGCGGCGCGCTTGGAAGCTCCGCTGAGACGACGGCTGCCGCCTGCAAATCCCTTAATCTGGAACGCGCCTATGCGTCGATCGAGGAAATCGCCGCCGACGCCGCAGTTGGCGTGGTGCACCTTTGCACTCCGAACTACCTTCACTTCGAGCAGGCGAGCGCCCTGTTGCGCGCAGGCAAACATGTCCTGTGCGAAAAGCCGCTGACTATGGATTCGGCCGAATCGGAGTTGCTCGTCTCTCTAACTCGCGAAACCGGAAAAGTCGGCGGCGTCGCTTACAACCTGCGCTATTACCCCTTGTGCCAGGAAGCGCGGGCCTTGATCGAGAAGGGCGCCATCGGCCAGCCCAAGCTTGTTCACGGCAGTTTCCTGCAGGACTGGCTGCTCTATCCCGGCGACTGGAACTGGCGCCTCGATCCGAAACTCGGCGGCCAGCTCCGCGCCGTTTCCGATATTGGTACGCACTGGCTGGACCTGGTGACCTGGATCACCGGCCGCAAAGTCATGGAAGTTTGCGCCGACCTTGTTACCGTCGTGCCCATCCGCCAAAAACCCCGCGGGCGC
The DNA here is from genome assembly GCA_035577585.1 of Candidatus Limnocylindrales bacterium. Taxonomy (GTDB): domain Bacteria; phylum Acidobacteriota; class Terriglobia; order Acidiferrales; family UBA7541; genus Acidiferrum. Next base: position 17,075 of record DATLVJ010000054.1, on the reverse strand, counting down.
GTCGAAACTTTTCAGAAAGCCGATCCCGCAAATGCCGATCCGATGCCGATCGAAACCGACGATTACGCCTCGGTCCTATTCCATCTCGAGGGGGATTTAAGCGGAGTGATGACTGTCTCGCAAGTCAGTGCCGGGCGACGCGCTCGCCTGTGGTATGAAATTGACGGCACCGAAGGCTCGCTCGCCTGGAATTCAGAAGAGCCGGGGACACTCTGGATCGGCCGCCGGAACCGCGCCAACGAAGAGCTCCCGAAAGATCCCGCGCTTCTAAGCCCCCAGGCGCGCCGTTATGCCTCCTATCCGGGCGGGCATGCGGAAGGCTACCCGGATACCTTCGTTCAACTCTTCCGTGATTTTTACGAATACATCGAGGCTGGCGACCTGAAAGCCCCGCGAACGTTTCCGACATTCGAAACCGGAAATGACGAAATGGTTCTTTGCGAGGCGATTGAAAAGAGTTCCAGAACCCGCGCCTGGGTCTCCGTGGGCAGCAACTGAACTGAAAATTCAGGATTCTTCAGATTGTCTTTGAATCGTTTGCCGCCGGAGATGGAACATTGGATTCCGATTTACCTGCCGGCTTGAACTCAAAAAACCGCTTCAGTTTCAAAAACGGTTTTTCCAGGAAACTCCAGGAAACGATCGCGAGCAGATAGGAAGCCGCAATCGCCAGCCAGAACGCCGCCAGCGGGTGAGCTTCCTTCCAGTGAAGCCGTTTGAACGCGTCATCCGGGATCTTGTGCAGCATGTACAACCCGTAGCTGATCATGCCGGTGAACATCAGGAAGCGTGTCGCCAGAATCGCGCGGAACCACCTGTTGCCTTCGAACAACGCCAGATACACGAAGGCAGCCGATGCCATGACCGCCATCGAGAAGGCCAGCCACATCAATCCATAAGCCGCTGTGGTAATTGTCAGCGGGACGCCGGCCAGACACAAAACCCAGGCCAGTTTAAGAAGCCGGCCCGGCGCGAATTCGGCTTTTCTGATCAGGACCGCGAGCAGCGCTCCCGCCATCATTCCGTCCAGGCGGCAGAACGGATTTGAGTAGATGATCCAATGGCGCGTCAGAAAGTACAGCCGAAGCCCCGGCGACGCCAGCAGCACGGCCCACGCCAGGAGCAGCAATCTCTCCTTCGAAAGAAATCTCACAAAACACGGCCACACCAGGTAGAACAATTCTTCCACCGCCAGCGACCACGAAACTCCGAGGGGCCCTACAGCCAGCGCTGGCGCGGGTACGAGAAAATTCTGCAGGAAGAATGGGTATGACCACCAAGGCGAGGCTCGCTGAAAAAGTTCCAGTGTATCCTGAGGACGCACCAGCGGCAGAATCACAAACATCACGATCAACACGGAATAATAGAGCGGCCAGATTCGCAGGCACCGCCGGGCATAGAAGTTCCGGAAATAGTCATCGGAGGATTTCGAATCCAGCAGGATGCCGGTGATCAGGAACCCCGAGAGCACGAAGAAGAGATCCACTCCCATCCATCCATAATTGGAAACAAGCGACAGCGGTGGGGAAGAAAATCCGTGCAAATTATGCACCAGTACAATCAGGATCGCGATGCCGCGGACGGCATCCAACTGTGGAATTTTGTGACGCATGGGCGGAGCCGCGTCCCAACGCATAACGGCATTTCAACGTTGGACTGGCGGCTTACGTTTCTATCGTGCGGGAAGCGAAAAGTCCAATGGAGAGGAGATCAGAGCGGCAGGAGCACCAACGCCGATAACTAGATTGGGATATAAAAAATCAGTAAGCCAGTTCCAGAATTTCGTGCCCTTGCAAATTGTAAAAGCCGGCGAGCCTCTGGCGGCGCAACAGTTCATCTGCCAGCATGTCGGCAATGGATTCAATCTGCCGGAAAATGGCGGCCTTTGGGCCCAGGCTGCCTTGAAACAGGACCACTGTACTTTTCGTCTCGCGCGTTTCCGTTCCGTACACATACCAGAAACAAACGGAAATCGTTCCTGTCGGGCCGCCGGCGCTTTCCATCGGATAGGGAAGCGGGCGATCGGCCAGCAAAAGATGAAAATGTCGCCCGTCGGATCGCGAAATCATGGGAATCCCTTCCGACAAGCGCGAGAGCAACGCCTCCTCGCCGTTCCATTCGCAGTGCGGGCAGACGTTGAAATTTCGGAATTCACTTTGGGAGGGCGCGAGGGCTTGAGTCAGCAAGATAAACCTCGAACATGAGCGTCAAACGTGCTGCGAGCGCTCTGGGCAAAGTGCACGCAAGGTTCTATGCGCGGAGTATCTTATTTGAAGCGTTATAGCGTCAATAGGAAAATCTATTAATTAGTACTAGACCTCTCTCATCTACCCGCCTGGCAAGCCTCTTTCAATGCCGCCACAGTCTCACTTTCGGTGTACCCAAGGCCGCGAAGAACGCTTCGGCTATGCTCGCCAAGCAAGGGCGGCGGTAATCGGTAGACAATTGGTTGTTCGCTGAACCGAATCGGGTTAGCAATGCTTCGCGCCGTCTGGAGCGTGGGGTGTTCCAACTCCACCACCAGTCCGCGCGCTAAAGTTTGCGAGTCCTCCAGGGCTTCACCCACCGTTTGGATTGGCGCCGCGGGAATATCCGCAGCCTTTAGCCTTTTCAGCCAGTCCTCACTCGGCAGGGAATCAAATTTGCCCTGGAGAATCGGGATCAATTGCTCGCGATTCTGATTCCGCGTTGCGTTCGTGAAAAATCGCGCGTCCCTTTCAAGTTCTTCCACGCCAAGAATCCTCACCAGCCTGCTCCATTGTTCTTGTGTACCCACCCCAACCACAAAATGCCGCTTGTCACCCCCGCGAAAAAGCTGGTATGGCACGATATTGGGGTGGGCATTTCCCAATCGCTGCGGCGATACTCCGGCATTCAAATAGCTGCTGCCTACGTTTGCAAGCCACGTCAACTGGGAATCAAACAACGCCATGTCCAGGTAGTCGCCCCTCCCCGATCGTTCTCGCGCGAAAAGCGCGCCCAATATGCCCATCGCGGCGTACATCCCGGTGGTCATGTCGGCGATGGCGATTGGGAATCGCATGGGTCCGCCTCCCGGTTCGCCTGTAAAGCTCATCACTCCTGCTTCTGCTTGGGCAAGAATGTCGTAACCAGGTTGTTCCGCTTTGGGACCGGTGAATCCATATCCCGAAATGCTGCAATAAACCAGTCGCGGATGTTTCGCACGCAGCGTTTCGGGATCAATTCCCCGCCGCTGCAGCGAAACTTTGGATGGCTGATTGCAAATAAAAACGTCGGCGGTGGAGAGTAAACGCTGTAAAATTTCTCCACCAAGTGGATTGTCGTAGTTCAGCGTGATCGACCGTTTGTTCCGGTTGGTGGCGAGATAATAAGCGGATTCCGTGCCGACAAAGGGAGGCCCCCAACCGCGCGATTGGTCGCCACCCGCATTGCGCTCGACCTTGATTACATCGGCGCCGAGATCCCCAAGCAGCATTGCGCAGTAGGGGCCGGCCAAAGCTTCGGAGAGTTCAACAACTCTGATCCCGTCGAGGACCATGCTCATGGAAAGGAATTATAGCGGACAATCCGCAAGTTCGCCGTCAAGCCACTGTTTAGAACGCAAGGTCGCGTCCTTGCTTGCCTGATAGGAGCCCTTCCCGGACAATATGTCTATCGAAGAAAATACGGAACATGTGGCGGCGCAATTGAATGCGCCGGATGGAGACCCCGGAACGATGGCGAATGCCGCTCAACCCCCCAACCGTTTTGTCGCCTATTTTTCGATGGAAATTGCCCTGGAAAATCAGATCCCCACCTACAGCGGAGGACTCGGCGTCCTTGCGGGAGATACGATTCGCGCGGCCGCCGATATCCGTCTGCCGATGGTTGCGGTTTCCCTCCTTTATCGAAAAGGCTATTTCCGCCAACACCTCTCCGAAGAAGGTGCCCAGACGGAAGAAGCCGTTGAGTGGGAAGTCGAAAAATACCTGCAGGAGGAAGAGCCGCGGGTCTCGGTCACTCTTGAAGGCCGCAAAGTCGAACTGCGTGCCTGGCGCTACACCGTCAGAGGGGTTCGCGGCTACGAAGTCCCGGTCTATCTTCTGGATGCGGATCTTCCCTCCAACGACCAGCGCGACCGCGACCTCACCGGTCAACTCTACGGCGGCGATCCCTACTACCGGCTCTCGCAGGAAGTCATTCTTGGCATCGGCGGCGTCCGCATGCTTCGCGCGCTCGGCCACAACGAACTGATGCGCTACCACATGAACGAAGGCCACGCCGCCCTGCTCACGTTGGAACTCCTCGGAGAAGAGGCCGGCCAGGCGGGCCGCAAATCCGTCAAGGGCGAAGACATCGAAAAGGTGCGCTCCAAGTGCGTTTTCACCACGCACACTCCGGTGCCCGCGGGCCATGACAAATTTCCCGTCGAGTACATGACCCGGCTGTTTCCCGATCAAAATCGCTTTTTCGACGGAAAAGATGCTTCCTCGGCTGATCTTGTCCGCAGTGTTTTGCAAGTCGAGCAGAACTATCCCGACTTGGCGGAAGCCGCGCGACGCGGTGCCTCCGTAAACATGACCTATCTCGCGCTCAGCCTGAGCAATTATGTGAACGGAGTTGCTAAACTCCACGGCGAAGTTTCCAGGAAAATGTTTCCTAACGTGCCGATCGAAGCCATCACCAACGGCGTCCACGCGGCAACCTGGGCATCTCCTTCGTTTCGCGAACTTTTCGACCGCATGATTCCATCGTGGCGCGAAGACAACTACAGCCTGCGCGGGGCGTTGGGTTTGCCTCCCGAAGAAGTCTGGGCCGCGCATCTCCTCGCCAAGCACGACCTGCTCGAAACGGTCCGCAAAAAAACCGGACTCAAACTGGACCCCGAGGCCTTCACCATCGGCTTTGCCCGCCGCGCCACCGGCTACAAGCGTGCCGACCTGATCCTCAGCGACCTTGACCGTTTGCGCCAGATCGCAAAAAATGTCGGCCCTTTCCAGATTGTCTATGCCGGCAAAGCCCACCCGCGCGATGGCGGCGGCAAAGAAATCATCAAGAAAATCTTCAAGGCCAAAAAAGCCCTTAAAAAAGCGATCACGATTGTTTTTCTGGACGACTACGACTTGCACCTCGGCGGCAAGCTCACTGCTGGAGGAGATTTGTGGTTGAACACGCCGCAATATCCCCTCGAAGCTTCCGGCACGAGCGGCATGAAAGCAGCCCTGAACGGCGTTCCAAGCTTGAGCATTCTCGACGGCTGGTGGGTCGAGGGCAACATCGAAGGCGTAACTGGCTGGGCCATCGGCGAAGCGCATCGCGGTGAACCGGGCCCTGAAACTCCGGTGGACAACGCCTTCGACGCCGAAAGCCTCTATTCAAAACTCGAAGGTGTGATTCTTCCTCTGTACTACAGCAGCCGCGAACGATACCTCGACGTCATGCGCCACGCCATTGCCATCAACGGCTCTTTCTTCAACACCCAGCGCATGGTCCAGCAGTACATCACCGACGCTTACTTGCGCTAGCCCTCCGCGCCTGCACCACCTCTTCCGGCCGGACCTCCATTATCATCACCCTCCGCGGCAATTCGCGGAATCCCGCCTTGCGGTAAAATATCGCCGCCGCTTTGTTGCGCATCGGAAGCTGCAGTTGAAACGCGCGCATCCCGCGTTCCCGGCAATAGTCTTCAATCTCGTAGAGCGCCAACGACCCGATTCCCTGATTCCGGAACCTCTTCTCCACAAATAAATCGCGCAGCACTCCCTCCGCGCCGCCGTATTCCAGCTCAAAGTTATAAGTCAGCATCGCGTACCCCACCGGCTTCTTGTGATTTTCCATCACCCAGATTTTCCCCTGCGATGGATTCCGCAGTAGCACATCCAGCCCCTGGCTCAGCGACTTGCGATGCGCCGGGATCTTTTCAAACTTGTTATAAGCGACCACCAGTTTCAGCAGTGCCGCGTGATCGTTGGGGCCACAGGAACGGAAAGATACCAGCATAATGCCTCACTTTTGCTGAGCGCCTGGATTGCGTTTGGTCCCTTCCAACTCCGCGCCCGCATCCAGGCGAATGAAATCGCAGTGTAGTCATCGTACTGCAAGCAGCCCAGTTCGAAAAGTATTGCCCGCGTGTGCCCCAGCCTTGCCGGCGCCTCGTTTCCCATCGTCGGGCGGCCCGTTGAGGCGCGCGTTTCGCGCCATAGCCCTATTTGCCTTCCCGATCCAGAATCCTCAGAAAAGCCCGCAGCTCGTTTTCCGTGCCAATTGCGATCCGTGCGAATCCCGGTCCCAAATCTTTGCTCCGTTCTCGAATCAGGATTCCGTGGCCCGCCAGCCGTCGAAACACTGCCGGTCCACTTTCGCCAAAATCGGCCAGCAGAAAATTGCCGGCGCTCGGAAACACGCGAACTTTCCGCCGCTTCAGTTCACCGCCAAACCATTCGCGAAGTCGTTTCGTGTCACGGACGTATCGTTTGATCGTGTGCCCTTCCCGCACTGCGGCGACACCCGCCGCGAGAGCCGCCACATTCACCGGGAAGGGGGGCAGGGCACGCCGCACAAATGCCAGCGAATCGCGCTGTGCAATCACTGCTCCAAGTCGCAGGCCGGCCAGCCCCGCCGCTTTTGAAAAAGTCTTCGCGATGAATAGATTTGGGTGCCGTCGAATCCACGGAACGCACGTAACCCCGGAAAAATCGGCATACGCTTCATCCAGAACTACCGCTGTCCGTGCTGCGGCTTTCAGGATTTTCTCGATGCTGCTTTTATCTACAAGTGTTCCGGTGGGATTATTTGGATTCGCCAGAAAGAAAACGCGCGGCTTTCTCCGCAGAGCCTTCAGCACGGCCGCCAGCGGAAACTCCATCTCTCGCGAGTATTGCAGCTGTTCCACACGCGCCCCCGCGATCTCCGCATAATACCGATACATCGGGAAAGTCGGTTCGCAAATCAGAATGTGGCTGCCAGGTTCGACGAACGTGTCAAAGAAAACCCTAAGTGCATCATCTCCGCCATTCGTGAGCACGATCTCTTTCGCCTTCACGCCAAAATACCGCCCCAGAATCTTCTCAGCGGACTGATACTCCGGGTACATCGCCAGCTCTTTCCCACTCAGCCGGCGCAGAGCCCCCAGCACGGCCTTGCTGCAGCCTGTGGTGTTTTCATTGAAATCGAGCCGGATCTTCCCCCGTCGTCCCTCGGCAGGCGCTTCGTACGTCCTGCGTTCCAGAATTGCTTTGCGAACCGGCAGCCGCCTCTTCATTGCCACACCTCGACACCCTCTCCGATGCGCAGTGTCCAGTTAAATTCATCTGGCTGAAAAAATACAGGATTATGAAGCAGACCACCAACCGGGAACTTGCCGCGGAACGATTCAAGAAAAATTTGGATACTACCCCCGGGTGCTCGACCCCGGCGGCCCTCCGGCGCTGTAATTCACGGTCATTAGCAGATGCAGCGCAACCCCGTAGCGTTTGTTCGGCAGCTCTTCCACCCGAACCACCTCCGCCACATATTCGCAATTCATCGGATCATGCTGCGAAGTGAACGGAAAGGTCACGAACACCCGCATGCCCTTGTAATAGCCTTTGCGTCTAGTCTGGAAAAAAATCCCATCTTTCGAGGCGTTCACGCTGACTGGCAGATCTTCAAAATGCTCATCCCGCGGCTCCGAGGGACGCACCCGCAGGGGCTTCGCAATTTTGGCGCGGCGTGTACGGCGTTTTTCGGCGGATTGGGGCTCGGTTGTGTCGGGCATACGAGTCCCCTGGGCGAAGGGGTACCTTTATAATCGAAGTGGCAGCGTGAAACGTCAAGCCATTGCGCCGAATCCGATACTGATACAGAGTGTGATAACACTGGTCTAAGAGGAAACATGGCCGAAAAGATCCAAAAGCCCGACGCCGAATGGCAAAAGCAGCTGACTCCGAATCAATACTATGTGACCCGTCAAAAGGGCACCGAGCCACCGTACACCGGCGAGTACGAGTCTACCGACACTGCCGGCACCTACAAATGCGTCTGCTGCGGCAGTCCACTCTTCCGCTCCGAAACAAAATTTCATTCCGGCTGCGGCTGGCCCAGCTTTACGGCTCCACTTGAGAATCAAGCCGTCGACGAAGAAACCGATGCCTCCCACGGAATGATTCGTACCGAAGTAAAGTGCAGCCGTTGCGACGCGCACCTCGGCCACGTCTTTGAAGACGGCCCGGGGCCGACAGGTCTGCGCTACTGCATCAACTCCGTCTCGCTAGCGCTGGAAAAAGACAAAAGCTAACGCCGCGGCGCCGATCGTTTCCAAATTTCTTGTAGCTGGGAATTTTGCTTACGCGGCAGGGCAGGAGTACGCAACCATCTCGGCCACCGGATCCACTTCGCGCTGCCAGGCAGCCAGCAGCAACACTTTGTGCCCCGTGGGATACCGGAAAACGTAATACACATTCGCTACGCCATCGAGTTCGAAGAATCCGGGGCGGCGCGGGTCCGGCCGCCCGGTCAATCCCGTATCCAGCAACAGCCGAAGCTCCGCTAGTTGCTCTTGCGAGTGCGCGCGAAGGTCTTCGATCAGCGGCGGTTTCTTGTTCCCGTTCAACATCTTTCGGTCTTCCATTCTCAAAAACATCTTAATCCATCCTCACTTAGTAAAGACGCAATACTTCGGCAAATGTTTCATGAACAGCACACTAAAATTGCCCGCGGCCCGCCCGCTAAAGCATAGAAAGGAAGGGAGCCTGCCCGGATCCGCACCGTACCGGACTCCGGTCAGAAACTCTGGACACCCGCAATGCATTGCGCTAAGGTGCGTTTCATCCGGTGTTTCTGCGGATGCGGGAGGGGCACGTGCCCGGGCTTGGGATTTCCGTCAGGATGCTGCTTGGATTTGCCGCGCTTTCCTGCTCAATCGCGCTTTTGCCCCTGGGTGCCCAGGAGCTTTCGGATACTCAAGGCCAAAAGCAGGTGCCTGCGCCCCCGGCCAACGCCCGGAGGACATTTGACGCCAGTTTAATTCCGGCGGTTCGCGACTTCCGTCTTGATTTGATGCTGGGCGACGCGCCGGGTTACAACTCGTCGCGTCCCCGCTCCGATGCCTCCAACTTCGAGAAGTTGCTTTGGACTTCCTCTCCCGGAACAATTCAGCGCATGGAGTCCGCCTTCTATTGCAACGACACTCCTTTCGTCGACCAGGTTCGCCTTCCGCTTGCCACCTTCTGGCGCGGCCGGGTCAAACTCATCGGCTTTGAGAGCGACGTCACCACGGCCAATTTCGTCATGGGACTTCCCGGCCAGGGTGCGCTTCACAACCTCAGCGCTTTCGGCGGCAACGGTTTCCTCGCCGTTCACACTCCGCCTTCGGATCAGCTTGCGGGAATCCATATGACGTTTTCCTGGCACGGAAGCGAAGTGGAGTCGGGCGAGAGCAGCGGTCTCCGCGGCCTCGAATATCTGGTGCGCGCCGGGCGTGGTTTTTTGCCCTTCTTCAATGGACGGTCCGATTCGTCCTCTTCTGCATTGCCTTAGTCCCTGTTTTTTGGATTATAATTTCCGGTGCCCGCGCAGGCTTTGCTTGCGAATCCGTTTCATTCTTGCGATAGTGGCATTTACGATTCATTCAAAGCAGAGGTGTCCGTGGCAAAAGCGTCAACTCCCCCGAAAGGCCCCCGGAAGTCCGTCCGGGACGGAAAGTCGGAATTCGGAAAAGATCGCCGCCGAAAACATCATCATTTCCTGGTCACCGTCAATTACGCCGATGGGGAAACCTTTGGCCGGGTATACACCAACAAGGAAAAAGCCACCCGGTTTGCCGAACGCCAGCGCCGCTCGCCCATCGTCAAATCCGCGCGCGTCACCCAGGTTTCCTGATTCACCTGCTGGTTTTCAACTGTTTCGGGAGTGCCTTGTCGTTGCGGGCGGAAGCGTGCTATAAAAGTTGTAGTCCGAAGCGGCCTTAGTATAGTGGTAGTACGGAACCTTGCCAAGGTTCAGGTGTCGGTTCGATTCCGATAGGCCGCTCCATTTTCTTTCTGTTTTCTCCCCTCTCAAATTAATAAAACTCTTTCCACCCACGATTTTCACCATTCCCGCTTGCTTTCTGGTCAGTTCGCAACCGAGCAGCCCCATCGAAGCACTGCGCCAGGGAACGCCATTCTCCCGAATGGCGCACCGGGGCCTTTCACTCAGCCTGTTGACGGGTTACTCACCTTGTTGCTCCCCCCAGCCCTTGCTACACTGGCCGCCTGACTTGTGACGACGCCAGTCACACAAACCGCCGCGCCCGCCAAACTGGCACTTATGGCCAGAACGGGCGGATCGAAACTGGATTCCGGAGGGTGACTTGCCGCCCGAAGTCATCAAGCTTCACGGTCCCGACCCCGAGCAGCCGCGCCGCGTCCACGCGCTCGATCCTTCTCCCTCTATCTCAGCTCCACAATCTGCCGTCGACGAAATCTCCAATTCCTGGCACCGATGCATGGCCGACTATCATGTCGACCCCAAAAATCAATCCGCCCCCAACGTCGTTACGCAAAGCGAACTGAAAGTCTCCAAGGAACCCGTCGCCGACATCATCACCCACGCCCGCGAAGAGATCGATCGCCTCTACGCCATCGTTCGCCAGCAAGGCTACGTTGTCCTCCTCTGCAACAGCGCCGGCATCGCCATTCATCATCGCGGCGACGAATCCCGCGCCGATGATTTCAAGCAATGGGGCATCTGGCTCGGAGGGGTCTGGGACGAGCAGATTGAAGGCACGAACGGCATCGGCACCTGCATCACGGAACAACGTCCCCTCCTTGTCCACTGCGGCCAGCACTATCGCTCGCGCCACAGCATGCTCACCTGCGCCGGCGCTCCGATTTTCGACGCCTTCGGTGAACTCGCGGGCGTTCTCGACGTCTCCGCCGTCGCCACCGACGGCCCCGATCGCCCGCAGCAACTCGCTCTCGCTGCAACCATCGCCTCGGCGCGCGCTGTCGAAGAGCGCCTCTTCCGCGAACACTTCCGCCATGAATGGATCGTCGCCGCTTTACCACCCGACGACACTTCCTCTGCATTGCTCCTGGCCGTGGACGACGACCAGCGCATCATCGGCGCCGACCGTGTCGCGCGCCAAACCTTTTCTCTCGACAACAAAACTCTCGCCGCCGGGACGCCTCTCTCCACGCTCTTCGATTCCACTCCGTCGCTCTTCCGCAGGCGCGCCGGCCAGGACATCCCGATCCTCCTCGCCCGAGCAGCTCGCAGCGAACATTGGCGCGCTCTGCTCACGCCGCCTCTGCCCAAATCCAATCTCTCGCGCAACTGGCCGGAAGCTGTGGTCCATTCGCAGCCTCGCCTCAGCATGCTCAGCTTTATGCCTATGCCCGAATCGCCCGAAGCCAGCCGCGGCGGCCTTTCGCCCGCCATGAGGCACCGCGTCTGCGATTTCATCGAGTCGCACATCAGCGAAAAGATCAGCCTCGACGCCTTATCTACGATGGCAGGTCTCTCGCCGCACCATTTTGCGCGTGCCTTCCAGCAATCGCTCGGCATGCCGCCGCACCGTTACCTGCTCCGGCGCCGCCTGGAGCATGTCGAGAAGATGCTCCGCGACACCCAACTCCCTCTTTCCCACATCGCCCTCGCCGTTGGCTTCTCGGACCAAAGCCACCTCAATCGCCACTTCCGCCGCCTTACGGGCATGTCACCCAGCCTCGCCCGAGGCCTCGAGCGCTAGTACCCGCCTCCCAAACTGGGCGCAAGAACGTACAAATCGGACCAAATTCGTCCAAGACGCTCCCGGCCCCTCCCAGGCAATATCCCGCCATGGTTCCCAAGCTGTTGAATTATTGCTAATCAAATTGGAGGAACGAACATGCCACGCGAAATCGCTCCCATTCCGCCATTGGCCCAACGCATTCGGCACTATTTCACTCGATCCATCCCACAGGAATCGCTCCGCGAAGCCCTCCTCCGCCAGGAAGAGCGCTGCCGCGAGCGCGCCCGCATCGCCCGAGAACTCCACGACACCCTTCTCCAGGGGCTTCTCAGCGCCTCCCTGCAGCTTCAGGTTGCCGAAGGCTGGCTCCCTCCCGATTCCCCTGCCAAGCCGCTCCTCAGCCGCGTCCGCAGCCTGATGCGCAAGGGAATTGACGAAGGCCGCGCCGCCCTTGAAGGCCTTCGCTCCGCCGATATTCCCACCACATCTCTCGAGCTGGCTCTCTCCAATTTCCGCGAGGAACTTGCGCCTCCGGACCGCGCCCGCCTGCGCATCCTGAAAATGGGACGCCCGAAATCGGTCGGCCCTGCCATCCTCGACCAGATCTACCTCATCACCCGCGAAGCCTTGCTCAATGCCCTCCGCCATTCCCAGGCCACGAAGATCGAAGTCGAAATCGCCTATTCCCACCGCAAGCTTCGCGTAACGGTACGCGACAACGGCATCGGCATCGAACCCCAACTCCTCCACTCCGGCCGCAAAGCCCACTGGGGCCTCACCGTCATGCGCGAACGCGCCGCCCACATCGGCGCCCACCTCCGCATCCGCACCCGCCCCCACGCCGGCACCCAACTCGACCTCTCTCTTCCACTAGACACTTCGCGGTCTTCATCGCTTGCGTAGGGGCGGCTTCTTGCCCTCTAGCCCTGGCGAAGGGTTACGCCGCCTTCCTCAATTCCTCCCCGCCTTGTAGCGGCTGGGTCGCGCCGTTTCTCCCTCCGTCATCTTTCTCTTCCGCTCGACTTCGCGCCACAGCTCCCACCTCAAAAACTTTCTGCCCGTTTGTAAGAGGTCACGCCGGATGACTATTTCGCCGCGTGTCCACTACTGGACAGACGCCCACCTTTGTGGTCGATAGTCTTTTTTGGGGGGAGGTGGAGCCCGGCTGTTCGGAGCAATCCACGGATTCTCCAATAGACGGGGTCAATTTGCAGATGTCCGGACCTCCTATTCCGATTCTCAAATCAACTCTTCGGAGGTAGTCAATGAAACTGAAGCTCGCGATGGCATTTCTTACCTTGCTCCTGATGGCTGTCACACCTGGCCGGGCGGCGGCGCAGGACACGTCCAGTGCCACTCACAATAAAGTACGGACGCTCACCGGCTGCCTGCAAAAAGGCGATGACGCTGACGAGTTCAAACTTACAACGGCGAAGGGTAGCACCTGGGAACTCAAGAGCAACGGCCACAAGCTGAGTCATCACGTCGGCCACACCGTCACAATTACCGGCGTGGTTTCCAATGCCGAAATGCATGGAGCGAAGGAAGACGTGAAGGCCGAGGCCAAAGAACATGATATGGACAAGGATTCCACCGAACATGGCCACATGAAGGTGACCAGCATGAAGATGGTCAGCGACACTTGCAGACGCTGACGCCGCCTGCGAATTGTCATTCCCTGACCTATCCGGTTTAAGCCACTTCTGGTCGTATTTTTACTTCCCTGTCGGGGCGGCTTTACGCCGCCCTCTTCAACTTTGGCGGGCAGCACACCCCTTAAGAGCTAAGACGAATTGGGGTGCTGCACCCTGCGGTTTCCGGGGTGCGGGTTTTGACTTTTCTCTGCCTGCTCTCCCTACTGCTCGTAATTCTCCACAATCTTTGCCGGACGCACTTTTGCCTTGTCCGGGTCCTCCCCAAACTCCCGCAAAGCCCGCCGCTGCCGCAGCAGATCCCAGCACTGGTCCAGCGCCACCTTCACCTCGGCCAGACGCGCCTGATCCTCGTCCGTAAGCCCGTTCTTGGCGTACAACCGCTCCTCTTCCTTCACCAACTGGTCAATGTGGCCGAGCACAGTTTGGTCGTTCTTCTCGTTTGCCATGCAAAGTCTCCTCTCATGTCACAAGTCCGCAGTTGGATGCGCAGAACCGGCAGAAGTACACAGGCCAATGCAGGCCCATTCCCGTAGCGGCGACCTTCAGTGCCTGCCCTGACGAAGGAAGGGTCGCCCAGGCACTCAGATCGCGCTACCGATCAGAACGATTTCCCCAGGCTTGATTTTCTCGATGGCTTGAACGCAGGCAGGAAAGTATTGCCGGAGGTGGTCCAGACGATTGGAGGAGGACTGAAGAACTACGATGGCGATTTTGCGGTCCGCAAGGTTTTGTTGGTAACGCAGGTTTGTGTCTACCGTAACCAGCACGTCGAAAGCAGTTTCTGCAAGACTTAAGAGTTCACCGTTCTTTTTTCCGGCCCAGCCCGATTCCTGGACCGTACGGCACGCGTGCCCCTCTTCCGCGAGAGCTCTCTTAAGCGCTTTCGGCGTGCACTCGTCAAGTAGCACTCTCATTTGAGCTGGGAAACGAGGCTGAGCCGGGCTTCCTCGATCGCGGCGACAGCCAATTCGCGGCTGACACTGGGATACTGCTCCAGAAACTGATCCAACGTGTCGCCACCTTCCAGATACTCGATCAAAATCTTAAACGGGACGCGTGTTCCGCGGAACACGGGCTCCCCGCCAAGAATTTCGGGGTCCTTAATGATGACGCTACCCATTCCAGGTTCACCTCGTCCAGTAGATTGTACAGCCAACCTAGGACCGGAGAACCAAATACTGGAACTGGGCCAAAGCGCCGGAGGCGCGACAGTACTCAGCCCACTACGCCTGCGCTGAGCGGAGTCGAAGGGTGAACGGTGGGTGGGGGACCGTCCCCAACCAAAAATCCGACAGCCCCAGAGGGCGGCAGCTTCTTCCATTCCACAACGCATAAGCTTGGCTCAGTGATAAGGAATTCGGATAGCAAAACCCAAACCATCCGCCCCTCGGATCGCCACCTGTCCACAGCTGAAAGCAAGAGTAAGAACGGCCCACCCTTGCCAAAAAGAGACCTGCAAGGGAAGGCCACCCAAGAGGTGTTTAGGCTGCCCCCCCCACCCCCCATGTTCCTGAAAGAGATAGGAAACAAATGGGTTAAAAGTAGGGTGCGCAAGTGTTGAAAATGCAGGAGTTAGTTGGGAGCGAAAAGTCTTGAGTCTACAGCCCTTAGCCAATCGCCGGAAGCAGGGAGAATTAGGCATGGTCGGTGGCAGAGAAGCGGCTGCACTGGAGCATCAGGGAGCAGAGATTGTTCATGGTTCGGAACTGGTCTAGGGAAATGGTTCCGTCGGCGAGAGCGACGGGGAGTTTGGCGAGGACGCGGTGGATTTTTTCGGCGGGGATGGCGGCGCCAGAGGAGGAGGCGAGTTCGCGAGTGAGATCGCTGGGGCGAAGGCGGCGGCGCGGGGAGTGGGCGTGCGGGTAGCAGAGGCCGTCGCCTTGAGGATGTGCGGGGAGGGCGCAGCGGCGTCCATCGGCAAAGCGAAGCTGGCAACGGTTTTCGGAAGGTTCGGTGCGTTTCGTGGTCATGCGGGGAGAGTAACGCTGTGCGTATATGGCTGTCTAGTTACAGCAGGTTACGTGAAGTTTCGAACGGTGGTGGTGAGCGTTCGAATGGGAAGGCGAACGCAAGTGGGGAGCAGTAATCAGCGATCAGTAATCAGGAAGCGAGGAGGAAGAAGCGGAAAACCCAAGACCCACCCTTGCATAAACCAACCCCGCAAGGATGGGGCACCCGGCTGCCCCACCCGCCCATGCTTGTAGCACTCGATGCGCGTGACCGTGTCGAAGGCGAGTTCGGTGTTGTCGTTGAGAATGTCGGCTCGGAAAACGCCTTCGGCGAACAGAAAATCGCCATGCGAGTCGAGGTGGGCGAGTTGCGCTGGCTTTTCCTGAGCATGGATCGAGGCCGTCGTGCAGGCGAGAAGGAACGCTAAGCAAAAGGTTGGTCGCATGTAGTCCTTGCGCCCGTGGAGTACCTACTAGCGTACCGTACTGACTCGTGATATATCATGCCTGTGCCAATTTGTCTCGACGGATATAGTGCTCCTATTGATTCTGGTGAATCATGGAAAATCCCATTACCCTTCTCTCTTTGATTTCACTCGCGCTATGTCTCTCCGCTTGCGACAAGCTGTCGCAACCCACTATCACCGTAAAAGTCCCCGATCAAGACGAACATTTTCTACCTCGGAGATTTGAGTTAGTCGAACACAACGCTAATGTTGCGTTTGATACGCAGACTGGACAACTCTGCAAAACATGGGATTGGCAGGCGTCAGGTAAAGTCGGCAAGATCGATCCTGATACAGGTGGTGTACCACCACGCAGCCTCGGGGAATTCGCTCCAACGTGTCTTAGCTTGTACATCTCGTTTCATCCCAGCACCTTTGCTTATCCCGGGACCACACCCAGATCATCCAGTAAGTGAGGCGAAAAATGGATGAGAAACAAGATCGTAAATGCCCGAAGTGCGGAAGGGAAATGAAATCGGAGACCCGCCCTGGCAAAGCCGGAACTGGAACCCCCGGAGGCGGAACGATCTGGAACACAGGTCAAGTGAAGGAGTGGGTCTGTGAGTGCGGCTACTGCGAGCGCAACGATTGAGCAACTTACTCTTCAACGATCTGCCGCGCTTGAACCAACGCAGTCTGATCATGTCCGTAATCGACTTGCAGCTTAACGCCGTCCGTATGCTCGATCACGGCGCGGATACTCGTGATCAATCGCTGTGATACTCCCTATCGGTAAGACTATGACCACAAAGAGAGTCGTTTGGTGTGTTTTCGTACTTCTCGTGATTTACTTCCACTTGATTGTTGGAACGCTATTAGCGATTGCCACAGCTTTCTATTGGCTCCTTGAAAAGCGGCAATCACCAGCCCCGGCGGAGCGTTTGGTTTGCAGCCTTGGAAATCATGTCATTGGTAATGAACCCTACACATTCGCATCGGAGGAAAGCGGCGGCGAGCCTATCTGTTTGCGGTGCATACAGCGCAGTAAGGCTGAGACGGAGCGGATTATAAAAAACGCAGAGGAGCGCTCCCGCAAAGAAGCCGAATGGAACGACCTAACGGAAGAGGAGCGTGAACATCGCCGCAAAACAGCGAAGGTTAATTACTGTCCGAAATGTGACAAGTTGCTAAACGAGCGCGGCTCGTGCCCGATGTGCTTCGAGTTCCCCAAGATCCCCAATGCGCCCATGCACAAAGTAAAGCGTATTCTCGAATGGGCGAATATGACGGATTCGGAAAAACGGGCACGCGAGGCTGAGATTTTGGCGATGCGAGAGCGCAATCTTTCGGAATGGGCGATAAAAGACGAGGA
>DATLVJ010000053.1:0-3777 GCA_035577585.1 Candidatus Limnocylindrales bacterium | reverse complement strand
GTTGGAAAAGGAACGGCAACGGATCGCGCGCGACATTCACGATCAATTGGGCGCGAGCCTGACACAAGTGTCGCTGCTGGGCGAGATGGTGGAAAGCGACAAGAACGAGCCGGCGGAAGTGGAAGCGCACGCGAAACAAATTTCGCAGACGGCCCGGGAAACCGCGCGCGCGCTGGATGAAATCGTCTGGACGGTGAATCCCTCGAACGACACGGCGGAAGGCCTGATCAATTACATCTGCAAGTATGCGCAGGAATATTTTGCGGTGGCCGGATTGCGCTACCGGCTGGATGTGCCCACGCAATTGCCGGGCACGGAGATTTCACCGGAGGTCCGGCACAATGCGTTCCTCGCCGCCAAGGAAGCGATCACGAACGTGGTACGGCATGCGCAGGCGAAGTCCGTATGGCTGCGGTTGCGGCTGGAGCCGGGCCAATTCGTGCTGGAACTCGCGGACGATGGCCGCGGCGTGGCGCATCTCGCGGACGACGAGCGCGCGAAAACCAGAAATGGATTGCGCAACATGCGCAAACGGATGGAAGATGTGGGCGGCGGATTTGAGATCGGCCCCGCGCCCGAAGGCGGCGCACTGGTGCGGCTGACGGTGCCGATGGGAAAGAAATAGATCATGTCGACGACGGTATCCATCGTGGAAGATAACGAGCAGTTGCGCGGGACACTCGCGCGCCTGATTGATCGCGAGGAGGGGTTCACCTGTTTGAGCCAGTTCGGGACGGCGGAAGCGGCGCTCGAAACGCTGCCCAAGGAACCGGCCAACGTTGTGTTGATGGATATCAATTTGCCAGGCATCAACGGAGTGGAGTGCGTGCGGAAGTTGAAACAAATAATTCCGCAGACCCAGGTCGTGATGCTCACGGCGTATGAGGATACGGAGAACATTTTTAATGCGCTCGCGGCGGGGGCATCGGGCTATCTGCTGAAACGCGCGCCACGGGCGGAGTTGCTCGACGCGTTGCGCGAGGTGGTGCGGGGCGGTTCACCCATGACGACACACATCGCGCGGAAGGTTGTGCAGTCGTTCCAAAAGACCGGGCCGTCGCCACAGCCGACGGAGAACCTGTCGCCAAGGGAGCAGGAAGTACTGGATTGCCTGAGCCAGGGTTTTCTTTACAAGGAAATCGCCGAGAAATTGAACATAAGTTACGAGACGGTACATACTTACATCAGGAGGATTTACGAGAAATTGCAGGTCCGGACGCGAACGGAGGCGGTGGCGAAGTTTTTGAGGCGGTGAAATTGACGAATTTTTGATATACGATTTTCGATTTACGCGGTGATTAAAACGGAAGAGATTCGAGGCGGATAAAACACATAACTCGCTGTATTTAATTAACTTACAATATTTTCAGCGGTGTCACCAGTTCTGGTGACTGGTCGGTTACATGGGATGTGATAACGTGGCATTGTTGTTGGTGCAAAAGCGCAGTGTTCCGTGTGTGTGAGAAAGGCGTATGTCTGCGGCGCCGCACCTGAGAAGAATTTGTTCTCATTGCAGATTGGCCGAACGAAAGTTCGGCCTTTTTGTTTTTACAGGGGTGATCGGGGCTGGATTTCGGGGGTTTTCCGACTGGGGACGCGTGTAACCAGTACTGGTGACTGGTTGGGGATGCGGGCTGTGGTAGAGTGACCTCGTTGTAAGTGCAAAAACGCAGTGTTTCGTGTGTGTGAGATAGGCGTATGTCTGCGGCGCCGCACTGGAGAAAATTTTGTTCTCGGGCCGGACGAAAGTCCGGCCTTTCTCTTTTTTTCAATTGCCGACCCGAGCATTGGCAAATCGCTTTCGGGTGATTCTGGAGTCCGCTGGATCCAACAAAAACTCGAAAGCGAGCGGACGACTCAGCATGACTTCAATGGAAATCGACCTAGCTCCCTCGCGCAACGCAACAGTGGAGTAGTAAATGCGGCTGCCACTCTTGGTTAACGTGTATCCCGGCAACCCCATGTGTGGCAGCACTTCCGAGCCCTCGCGGCAGGAGAAAAGACATTCATCCTCATTTTCGAAATTGCGGATTTCCACAAGAACAAACGGCTCTCCGGCAATCCAGCTCTCGTACTGGTTCGATCCGGAACTACCCGCACTGTGAGTGAAACCGCCTGCGTGGTTCTTGGGGGGCACAAAACGCGTGATGCCATTGCTGATGCCAAATTCTCCGGCGGGTGCGAACACCAGAAGTTTTACTTCGCAGTCACCGCATTTTGCAACCTGATCAACCGCGGTAAACGTGCCGGCTTGAGGAACTGAAACGTTTGTAAATATTACTTTCTCGCCTGGGGCAAAATCCTGCGGATGCCGCCGCTTGACTGTGGTCCTGACTTTCCAGGCTTTCTCCCTTGGTGATAATGGAAATCCCAGATTCCCGGTGCAGTCGGAAAACTTGGGATAGTCGATCTCGGCGGATTGCCACGTAGGATCGGCCGTATCCAAACGCCAGTGCGGAAGTCGCGTGGTGCCGTCCGGCGAAAGTTCAAGGCTATCGAGAACCAGATTCACCGGGCCGTTCGTACAGGTTTGCGGCAACGGTTGCGGGTTCCACTCCGCAAAGGTCCCGGGCAATGGATTCTTTACGCGAAAGGAGCCGACCGTCTTGCCGGCCTTGTCAAGGAGCCGCAGCCAGAATTCCGATTGACGGCGCGGAAACGATGCCAGTCCAAAACTGACAAGTTCCATATCTGAGTTTCCATGGTGAGACCCACCATAACTTCCGATCCGCTCATACTGAAATCCCGAGTCATCTTCAGCCATTACGCCGTACCACGGAAGCGGTAACCGGCTTGAATTGGATGCAGATTCGGGAACCAAGAAATGAACGGTGATCGAATTTGTGTTTTCCAGCATTCCGCTCACCGAAAAACTGTCAGGCAGTAGGTTCTGAAGTCTGAATGGGAGAGCGCGTCTTGCGATGCGCATCCATTTTCGTTCCGTGGTGAACTCCGCTCTTCCCACGGATACGCCGAGAAATCTCACTCTGGTCCCGTCTGGAAGCGTTGCGGTCGAAGATCCACGGCCATCGCTGAAAATTAACAACACGGTCGCGATCAGCGCGAGTACAACCAAAACAGCAGCGAGCACCGCGATCTTAGAAAACCTCTGGAATCCCGGGCGTTCCTCAACCATGCGG
Organism: Candidatus Limnocylindrales bacterium; assembly: GCA_035577585.1. Taxonomy (GTDB): domain Bacteria; phylum Acidobacteriota; class Terriglobia; order Acidiferrales; family UBA7541; genus Acidiferrum. The sequence goes on along the minus strand of DATLVJ010000053.1, from coordinate 637 downwards.
GAATAATGGTGGCGACTGCCGACAAGTCAAGGGTTCTCAAACCGCCGGTTGCTGGATTGCGGGAGGAACGGCCTTGGCTTCCTTGGGATGCCGGGCAAAGAACCATTGGCGCATGTGTTCGAACATGAGGTAGATGACCGGCGTGGTATACAGCGTCAGCACTTGCGAGAAGATGAGCCCGCCGACCACCGCGATTCCCAGCGGCCGGCGCAATTCGGAACCGGTGCCCATGCCGATGGCCAGCGGCAATGTTCCCAGCAGCGCCGCCATGGTCGTCATCATGATGGGCCGGAAACGGACGATGCACGCCTTGTAAATGGCGTCCTCCGGTTTCAGGTTTTCATTCCGTTCCGCGTCGAGGGCAAAGTCCACCATCATGATGGCGTTCTTCTTCACGATGCCCATGAGCAGAATTATGCCGATGAACGAGACGAGGGTGAGTTCAGAACCGCACACGATCAACGCGATGAGCGCGCCGACGCCCGCCGACGGCAGCGTGGAAAGAATGGTGATGGGATGAACCAGGCTTTCGTAGAGCATGCCGAGCACGATATAGACGGCGATCAACGCCGCTCCGGCCAGCAACGGCATGGTGCTGAGGGACGCCTGAAATACCTGGGCGGTTCCCTGGAAGCTG
>DATLVJ010000052.1:0-2420 GCA_035577585.1 Candidatus Limnocylindrales bacterium | reverse complement strand
ATACGGGAACAGGGAAGGTATTGACGATCGGATTGATGGGAAATTATAACGCGCGCGAGACGATGGATCGCGTGTTGTATCCGATGGCGGAGCCGCTGGGGATTATGGAACCTACGTTGCGGAGCGAAGGCGGATCGGATCACGTGCCGTTCGACGCAGTGGGTGTGCCGGGGTTCTGGTGCGTGCAGGAAGTGGCGGACTACGACAAGATGCACCATTCGCAGGCGGACGTGCTGGACCATGTGCGGTGGGAGGACTTGACGGAGGGTGCGCAGGTGCTGGCGGTGTTTGGGTATAACGTGGCGGAGTTGCCGGATCTGCTGCCAAGAAAGCCCGTGAAGAAGGAAGAAGCGAAGTAACGAAGCAATGAGATAACGAAGTAAGGAAAGAGTGGAAGAGGGAATGCGAACGGTGGTGCAGCGGGTGAGCCGCGCGAAGGTGACAGTGGAAGGACGGGTCACGGGAGAGATTGGGCCGGGGCTGATGATCCTGCTTGGGGTGGGGAAAGAAGATACGTCGCAGGTGGCGGGAGCGATGGCGGAGAAGGTGGCCAACCTGCGGATTTTCGATGACGAGCAGGGAAAGATGAACCGGTCGCTGCTGGACGTGAAGGGAAGCGCGCTGGTGGTTTCGCAGTTTACGTTGTACGGGGATGCGCGGGGGCAGAGGCGGCCGAGTTACATCGCGGCGGGGCCGCCGGAGCTGGCGAAGAGGTTGTACGAGGAGTTTTCGGAGGCGCTGCGCACGCTGGGAATTGCGGTAGGAAACGGGATTTTTCAGGCGATGATGTCGGTGGAGTTGGTGAATGAAGGTCCGGTTACGATTCTGATCGATTCGGATAAAACGTTTTGAGAGAGAGTGACCGGTGGCCAGCGAAGAGTGAAGAGTGAAGAAAAAGAGCTAACACAGAGGGCACAGAGGAAGCGCACAGAGTTCACGGAGAGACGGGAGAGCCGGGGATGGCGGGATCTAGCGCCAATACGGAATGGACCGTGGGAAGAATTGTTGCCGAGCTCCGGCGGCTGGGGACGAAGCACAATGTAGAAGGGATGGCGCGGTATGGAATTCGCGCCAAGAAGGTCTTTGGAGTTTCCAAACCAAAACTGGATGCGTTGGCGAAGAGGATTGGGAAGAATCACGCCCTGGGGTTGAAGCTGTGGGCGACGGGAATTCAGGATGCGAAGATTCTGGCGGGAATGATCAGCGAGCCGGAGAAAGTGACGGGCGCGCAGATGGAATTGTGGGTGCGGGATTTTGACAATTGGGACAGCTGCGATGGGACGTGCTGCCACCTCTTCGTGTTCGCGGACGCGGCCTGGGAAAAGGCGTTTGGATGGACGAAACGCAAGGACGAGTTTCAGAAACGCGGAGGATTTGCACTGGCGGCGTATCTTGCGTATCGGGACAGAACTGCCGCGGATGCGAAGTATCTGAGATTCCTGAAGGTGATTGAGCGGGAAGCGGGGGACGAGCGGAATTTTGTAAGAAAGGCGGTCAACTGGGCGCTGCGGAATATCGGGAAGCGGAATTTTAGATTGAACCGCGCGGCGATTGGGACGGCGAAGCGTTTGCGCGAGAAAGAATCACGCGCGGCGCGATGGATTGCGGCGGACGCGCTGCGCGAGTTGGAAGGCGAAGCGGTGCAGGCGCGGCTGCACGGAAAAAGGAAGATGAGCGATGACGCCGGTAAAAGATGAGGTTCGAATTAGGCGGGCGCGTTCGGCCGATGCGAAGAGGGTGGCGGAGCTTTCCGGGCAGTTGGGGTATCCGGCGACGGAGAAGGAGATGAGGGGGCGGTTGCGTGAGGTTATTAAGGATAAAGAGGCGGCGTGTTTTGTGGCGGAATCGAGGGAATGCGGATTGATCGGGTGGATTCACGTGAGCACCACGCCGCTGCTGGAAGTGGAGAGGCGGGCGGAGGTGAATGGGTTGGTGGTGGACGAGAGGGCGCGGAGCCACGGGGCGGGGGCGCTGCTATTGGCGGCAGGGGAGAAGTGGGCGCGCGGGAAACGGTGCAAGGGCATGTCGGTGCGGTCGAACGTGCTGCGGGAGCGGGCGCACGGGTTTTATTTGCAGAAGGGGTATGAGCATTACAAGACGCAGAAGGCGTTTCGGAAGGGGTTGTGAGGGGGGCCAACGCAACGGCCATCGTGCGTCCGGGAGTGAATCTTAAATTTTGAATTGTGCATGCCGGATGCGTTGAGGTCCTTCGGGGCGCAGACGGCACGCCCCTCAGGATGACAAGTTTTTGTAGTTTGTGGTGATGGATAGAAGCTCAATCGGGGCACCCTTCCTTTGTGAGGGCAAGAACTGAAGGTGGCCGCTACAAGGGCGGGAAAATCAGGAAGGCGGCCTGAAGCCGCCTCTACACACGCGATCTGGCAAAATGTATCGTGATACGATAGACTTATGTTATGGCC
>DATLVJ010000051.1:0-2880 GCA_035577585.1 Candidatus Limnocylindrales bacterium | reverse complement strand
CTGCTCGACTGTTGAATGTCGCTCGGTCGCGCCTGTGTCTGATCAAAGGGTTCTTTCCCGGGCGTCGAAGGGGATCTTTCCGGTGAAGAATTACTTCGCGACCGATCGACGTATGCAAGGAGGATCCCGCCTGCCAAGGCGGTCAACGTCGTTAGCGCGATCAGCCAAAGTGGCACTGAGGTTTTCTTGGAGAAAAGGTACAACATGAAGATGGAAAAGCCGGCGAGTCCCAGGGGGTAGACAACAACCTTTGTCCAGCTCGACATGTCATGACTCCTGTCGATGCCCGCTCCAATTGCCAGAATGATATACCCGGTGCTGGGAATTGTGTAGTGAGCGGAAGGAACAACACAGGGCAGCTCCATTACTCATTTAGGAGCGCTCACAATCCCAAAACCTGCGGCAACTGCTGCCTCGGATTGAGCCCACAAGAGGAATGCTGAAATTGCGGACCGATTCAGAGCCTTGACCCGCCATCAACCGGAATGTTCGCTCCGGTGATCCAGCGGGCGTCGGCGCAGACCGCTTTTAATTGCAACCGGCCGAGCGGAACGTTATTTGCTATTTGCGACACCAACTCTCCGCCAACTATGTGTGGGATCTTCCTGTGAAGGTTTCGAAACACTGGCTGCAGTCTCTCCTGGGCGGTTGGCAGATTGCGGGAACGTTTTTCTACAGAACGGGCTTTCCCTTTAGCATCGTCAACGGCCAGCAGGAGGCCAGCCTTGCTGGGAACAACTTGACGGTGAACGGCACCTTCCTAACTTCGGTGCTGTATGAACCGACCCCCGGATCTCCCACGAGCTTCGGCGCGAGTTGCGCCACGACGGCTTGCCGGCGCGTGTCAACGACCTTGAGACACATGCTCACGGAATTTAGTGAGTTTTTTCATGTTAGTTGGACTGGTTTGTTGATCCACGCCTCGGTGGGGACGGCGGGAGGTCTTGGCGCGCTTCGCACGAAGCGTTCCGGATGAAGTTGATAGGCGGCATCGAGCACTTGTTGGCGCTGTTGGAGAACTCGGTCGGTCTGGTTGTGGTGGACCATCGCCGGCGTGAGTAGGCCGAGACTCGAGTGGCGGTGTTCCCCGTTGTACCAGCGAAAAAATCCCTGGCAGAAAGCACGACTGTCCTGAATGCAGCCGAAGCGATCCGGGAACTCCGGACGGTACTTCAATGTGCGGAATTGGCTTTCCGAGTAGGGGTTGTCGTTCGAGATGTGTGGGCGGCTGTGGGTCTTGGTTACACCCAGGTCTGCCAGTAAAAAAGCCACGGGCTTGGAGCTCATCGAGATGCCGCGATCGGCATGTAGCGTAAGCTGGCCCGGTTGGATGCACTGTTTTCGGCAACTCTCCTCAATCAGTCGTTTGGCGAGCTCGGCGCTTTCCCGCATGGCCACCATCCAGCCGGTGACGTACCGGCTAAAAACATCCAGGATCACGTAGAGATAGAAATAGGTCCACTTCACGGGTCCCAGCAGCTTGGTAATGTCCCAACTCCAGAGCTGATTGGAAGCCGTGGCCAGCAGTTCTGGTTTCTTGTAGGGCGGATGCGTCAACTGATCGCGACGCTCGCGAGACTCCCCGCGTTTCTCGAGCAAACGATACATGCTGCGAATGGAGCAGAGATATCCTCCCTCATCGAGTAACGTCGCATAAACAGCGGCTGGCGAGCGATCCTGGAAGCGTTCTTGATGCAGACAAGCCAAGACCGATTCGCGTTCCGCCGGGCGGAGTGCGCGTGCCGGTAAAGGCCGCAACACGGTCTCCTTGGGAAAAGAAGTCTTCCGGCGAACCCGATAGTAAGAAGCGCGAGGCATGCACAGAGCCTGGCATGCAGCGCTGGCACCGACCTCACTGGCTAGTTCGGTGACGGCGGCCATCAAGATTTCTCCTCGGGGTCCGTCTCCGGAATGGGATTTCCCAACAGCGCAGCCACTTTTTTTTGGACGTCGATGATGATGTGCGCCTTACGCAGATCTTCGGTGAGACGAACATTCTGGCGGCGAAGCTTTTGGACTTCTTCTTCCATCGGATGGTCTTTGGACTTCGGACCACGTTTCCGCGGAGTCAGAGCCTCGCGAATTCCATCGGCTCGTTCTCGCTTCCAATAGGTCAGCAGCGACGAGTACAGACCTTCGCGGCGAAGCAGAGCGCCGACCCCACCTGGTATGGCCGCAGCAGCCTCGGCCTCGATCAAGATGCGTTGTTTGTACTCCGCCGTATAGGTGCGCCGTTTGGCTTTGGCAACCACTTCGGAATCAGAAGCCGAGACCAGCCGGGAGCCGCCGACCGCTTGGCCTGCCACTCCACTGCGCTGCGGCTCGCTTCGCTCGCCTTCGCTTCGTTCCGCGCCAGGCCAAGCCCCCGAGGAAAGAACACCCAGAGAAATGCCACTCATCTCTTCCTTTTTCTTTCTCGCCCTGCTCATTAATTAAGGGTACTACCGGTGTCTCACGGATGTTGGCACGGAGGGTGCTTCACGACCAGCAGTTTTGTAACTCCCACAAACTTCGATGCCAATGCCCGTAACGCTTTCCGTGGGCCGGGCTACTTTAATACAGACATGAATCTGAAGAAGTCGTTTGCGCTAAATGAACGGTTGAAGTTCACGCTTGGCGCCAACTTCTTCAACATTCTGAATCACCCCAACTTCCAGAACCCGGTCAGCAACGACCAAAGCAGTTCGTTCGGCATGATCACGGCAGTAGCTGTTTCTCCGACCACCCCATATGGGGCTTTTGCCGCCGCGGCGGAAGGAATGCGAATCGTACAGGTGTTTGGCAAGATCAACTTCTAACTGAAGATAGCGTGATTGAAAGCTGACGGTTGTGGGCACGAACCTCCGGCGGTTGCACAAGTGGCGAGCCATGACTTCCACC
>DATLVJ010000050.1:0-14328 GCA_035577585.1 Candidatus Limnocylindrales bacterium | reverse complement strand
CGCCACGCCCCATTTCACAAACGGCACCGAGGGCAGCCCGATCCCCGACGGATATGAGACATCCTGAAAATCCCACTTCCCGTCGTTGCGATAAAGCGGGCTGTTATCCAGCGCGAAATTCGTTACCACCAGCGAAGGCCGCCCGGTGTGCAAATAATCCCCAATCGCCACGCCCATTCCGGCCTGCTCGTGCCCGTCCTCGCCGAGCGCCGTGCCGGATTCCAAACCAATATCCGTGAATTTTCCCTTTCCATCGTTGCGGTACAAAAATCCCGCCGTCGAATCGTTCGCCACATAAATATCCGGGCGGCCGGTATTGTTGAAGTCGGCCCAAATGGTCGTCAGCCCGTAGTAGCCGTTGGGATCGTCCACGCCGGCCGTTTTCGAAACATCGGTGAACGTTCCGTCGCCGTTGTTGTGAAAGAGCGAATCGCCCGCGCCTTTCAATCCGCGCGGACCGCACTGCACGTCAATCCCCATGTATTTGCAGGTGACGCCGCTGCCGAACGCGGGAGGGTGATGAATGTCCAGGTCCACGTAGTTCGTGACCATCAGATCCAGGAATCCATCGCCATCGTAATCGCCAAACGCCGCGCCCGTTGAAAATCGCCCGTCGCGCACACCGGCCTTCGCCGTTACATCCGTAAACGTGCCGTCGCCATTGTTGTGGTACAAAACGTTCCCGCCGTAGCAGGTGACATAAATATCCGGCCAGCCGTCGTTATCGTAATCGCCCACCGCACCGCCCATCGCGAAGCACGGCTTCCCGATGCCGGCCTTGTCCGTAACATCGGTGAACGTCCCGTCGTGATTGTTGTGGTAGAGCGCCCCGCGTGCGAACTGGCCCTTCAGCGCCATATCGACCGTGGGCGCATTCGTGAAATAAATATCCAGCCAGCCGTCGCGATCGTAATCAAGCAGCAGCACGCCGCCGCTCATCGACTCGATAATGTATCTGCTCTCCGGGGCCGAGGTATGGGAAAACCGAATCCCCGCTTTTTCCGTGACGTCCTCGAATTTTGGAACCGTGCGGCCCTTGCACTTGATTGTCTTCGCCGTCGCTGGCGGCGGTGGCCCCTGCGCCACGCCCTGCGCCCATCCCCCCGGCGTAAGCATCAGGGCGGCGATGAACCAGGTCCCGCTTCGAGCTCTACCTAGCCACACGCGCAAACACCGAAAACATCGTTGTTCTTCATTCGCAAAAGAAGTTCCGCCTTCCCCTCAACCCGCTTTATTGTATACCGAAGATTACCGGCGTTCCTTCGGCTGGACACGTTCTTCGCGTTGTGCGAGCCTGAAATTGTCCGCGGTTGGACTAACTCGATGCCTTTGAGGAGGCCCTTCGTGAAATCACGATATTTATTTTTACCCGCGATTGGGCTGCTCGCCGCTTCCATCGCCTCGCCGGCCGATGGTTCGTGGACTGGCTGGATTTCCGACGACATGTGCGGCGCAAAAAACGCGGAGGCCGCCGGAGCGGAATGCGCTTCGCGTTGCGTGAAGGAACACGGCGCCAAATATGTTTTTGTGAACGAGAGCGACAAAAAGGTCTACACCGTTGACGCGCAGGACAAAGTCGCGCCCCATGCCGGCCACCACGTCGTCGTAAAAGGCTCCGTGGACGGCGACGCAATGAAGCTCACCAGTATCGAAATGGCCAAGTAGCCGTTCGCCATAAACTTCTTCAAAACGGGCGGGAGCGAGAATCCTGCCCGTTTTGTTTTGTCCCAGCCGGAATTTCCGTTACGATAAAAGTTCGCCATGTCCACAATCCTGCTTCATGTTGCCCGCGCATTCACCCCAACAACGGAAATCCCCGATGCCGCAATTCTTATTCGCGATGGAGTAATCGAATCGGTGGGGCCGCGCAGCGCGGTCACTCTACCCGCGGGCGCGCGCGAGCTTATCTCCACCGACAAGATCGCCGCGCCCGGGTTTCTGGATGTACACATTCACGGCGCCGGGGGCCACGACGTCATCGAAGCCACCGACGCAGCTCTCAAAGCCGTCTCCAGCATGCTTGCCGCCCACGGCACCACTTCCTTCGTCGCCACCACGGTCACCTCCAGCCCCGAATCCATCTGCAAAAGCGCCGAAGGCATCGCCGGCTACATTTCCCGCCAACATCAGTCCGACGAGCCTCGCGCGGAAATTCTCGGCATTCATTTTGAAGGCCCTTTCATCAGCAATGTCCGCCGCGGGGTCCATCCCTCCGAATTTCTGAAACTTCCTTCCGCCGACCTGCTGGAACAATTCATTGACGCCGCCAAAGGCCACGCGCAAATTCTTACTATCGCCCCCGAACTTCTCGGCGCGATGCCCTGCATCGACGCCGCGCGCAAAGCCGGCCTCGTCGTTGCCATTGGCCACACCGATGCAACGTACGAACAGGCTCGCGCCGCCTTCGCCCGCGGCGCGCATCACGCCGTCCACGTCTACAATGCCATGCGCCCCTTTTCCCATCGCGACTCCGGCGTGATCGGCGCGGTTCTCACTACGCCGGAAGTCACCGCCGAACTGATTGCCGACGGCGTGCACGTGGATGAAACCGCCATGCGGCTGCTGCTGCAGGCCAAAGGTGCGGCCGGCGTGATTCTCGTCAGCGACGGCATCTCCGCCACCGGCATGCCCGACGGCAAATACATGCTTGGAACGTTCGAAGTGACTGTAGCCGGGGGCGTGTGCAGGAATTCGGAAGGCAGACTGGCCGGCTCAACGTTGACGCTCGACCGCGCCCTTCGCAATATCGTGAATCTCGGCGTACCGCTCGCCGACGCTCTCCGCATGCTGACGCTGAATCCCGCCACGCTGCTCGGCATCGAATTCAAGAAAGGCTCGCTGCGCCCAGGCGCCGACGCCGATATCCTGCTGCTCGACGAAGCCCTCAACATCATCCAGGTCTGGACCCGCGGCATGTCTCTTCCTTCCTCACCGTAGCGCCGGCTTTCTTGCATGCAAGCTGTGGAGTTGCAGCCACCGAAGTCGGCCGGTACACGGCCTGCTCGGTTTACTCCGTAAGAAGAACGCTTTCCCCGTAACCTTACTATCAGCTACTCTATGCGGCAACGTCATGGCTTCGTCCGCCGGAGGTGTGCATGGCTCGACGCATTTTTCTCCATCTCTACCTCATGCGAGTTCCCATCCTGATGTTGCTGGTGCTCGGGTGGCTGTTTCCCAGTGCGTTGCAGACCCCCATGCTGCATGGCCTCGCTGATCTGGAGTTCAATCAAGTCGCTTTCGTGACCTTCGCGGCCTTCTTGCTTCTCTGTTGCGCTGTCAGTTGTTGTTTCCTGGTTCTTCTCTACGGCAGCGAGCGTGCCGATGGACTGCGCCAGCCCCCTCCAGAGATCGCCCTCGCTGCCGAAATGCCCCTTCGTCTGCCGCTATCAAGTTGGATGGTCGCTGTCCTGTATCTCGGCGGTGGCCTTCTCTTCTTCCGTTTCCTGCTGCGTGTCCAGCAAACCATGACCGCCGCGCATCTCCACCCTGAGGGGATGGCTCTGCGATTCTGGATTCAGGCGGGACTCGGAACTTTGCTGGGGACGCTTTTTATCGTCGCTATTTTTGTACTCGACCTCCTCGTCTCCGATCCGAGAAGCTCTCCGCAGATTGAAGTATTCGCTCTTCCGATCGCCTATCTGTTCCGCAAAGCGGGCTGGCTTGCGCGCAATCTGAAATCCTTGAGCGACGCACGGCCGCTTCGGGCGTTGCATCTGGAAAGAACCCTCTCCAGCAGCAACTCGCTCAACCTGCTCTTGGTCCGCATCCTGGGCCCCGGCTACGGGCGCTTCGACGAACGCGGAAATCCCGTGGAAATTTATCCCGGGCATCGCTTTGCCGGATTTCTCGCGGCACTCTGTTTTGGCATATATCTTCTAGCGGGGCGCGGCGTCTATCACCGGCTCGCTTCTGATGCCGCATATTCAGCGCTGCGGCCGTACGATGCGGTCCTGCTCCAGGTGATTCTGCTTTTGCTTCTCGCCTGCTGGACCCTGTCCGCCATTTGCTTCTATTTTGACCGTTTTCGCATCCCCGTTCTCATTCCCATCGCGCTGATTCTCTTGCTCACTTCGCGCCTCGGGCCGTCCGATCATGCGTTTCACACGGTCGCGAGGCCGGCCCAGGCAACCCTGCTTACTCCGGCGGATCTCCTTGCCGCCAAACAGGACCGCGTCATCGTTGTGGCCGCGGCTGGCGGCGGCATTCAATCCGCCGCCTGGACCAGCGAAGTGCTCTGTGGCTTGCGCCATGATCTTGGACCTTCCTTTGACGACAGTGTTCTGGCCATCAGCGGCGTTTCCGGCGGCTCTGTCGGAACCATGTTTTATCTTCGCTGCGTGGAGTCCTCGCCGGGAGACATGCAAGGGGCGCTAGCCGCGCGTAATTCCAGCCTGGAGGCCGTGGCGTGGGGGTTGGCTCATCCGGATTTGCGCCGCGCCGTCCTGCCTATCGACGCGCTGCTGTGGCCCGGCGCGGATCGCGGCTGGGCGCTCGAACGCGCATTACGCAAAAATGCGCAATTTTCACCGGCGGATCGTCCGCTGGCTGCCGCTGAGTTGCAAAAGAGATGGCCGGTGATTTTGCTTAACGCAACCGAAGTCCGCACTGGCGATCCGATCGTCTTCACCAACTCGGATTTTCCGGTGCCCTTGCCGGCCATTGATCCCAACCATGCGCTGCATGGTTTTCATGAGGTCTACAGCGGCCGCGATGTGAATCTCGAATCGGCAGTGCGCATGTCCGCTGCATTTCCCTACGTTTCCCCGGCGGCGCGCCCGGATTGGCCGGGAAATGCGGAACACCTGGTGGACGGCGGTTACTTTGACAATTCCGGGCTGTTCACGCTGACTAAGTGGCTTAAAGCGGCCATTCCCGACCTGCCTCCAGCCGGCACGGTTCCTCGCCCGCTGCCCAACAAAAAAATACTTATTCTGAGCATCGACGCCTTTCCCGATGGACAATGGACGGGCCCCGCCGACGCTCCCCACGCCTGGCTCTATCAGCTCATCGCGCCCGCTTACGCTATTCTTCACGTCCGCTCAGAAGGGCAACAGGTGCGCGACCTTTCCGACAGTTCCAACCTGCTGCAAATCCTCCAGCTGCGCGGTTACGAAGCTGCGACCCTTACCGCTCGCTACGTTCCTTCCAAACAGGCGACTGCCAGCAAGGCTGGAGTGGACTGTCCGCAGGACCCACCGCTCACATGGCACCTCACCGAAGTGGAAAAAGCGTGTATTGATCAGGAATGGAATGAATTGAAACCCGAGCTCATCTCGCAAATCAACGCGTTCTTCGCCCCCAGACCGACGCCGCCATCAGGCGCGCCCGCACAAGTGGCAACCACTCAGCTAAAGAAGGGACTCTATGTGCAAAAGATAATGCGCTGAAAAAATGGTAAGGCGGCAGACTTGCCTCAGGAATTCAGGGGAATGCGCAGTTCATCCGCCAGTTTCTGCGCGTTAAACGGGCTGCACGCGAAATACCGCTCCCCAACCTTCAGCGTGGGAACTTTTCTTCTGCCGTTATTCACTCGAAGCACCAGTTCTTCGCTTTCCTCATCTTCGTCAATATCGACTTCGTGGAATTCCACGCCGCGCTCTTTCAGAAAATTCTTCACCCGCCGGCAATCCGGGCACCATCCCGCGCTGTAAATCGTAATCGGTTCCATGCTCTGCTCCGCAACATTGGATGCGCCGGGCACACCCGCGTCGCATCGGCGAACCAAAAGTCGGTTCTTCAAAAGTTAGCGGGATTCGACGGGCGCGCCGCGGTATTTCCGGGCAATCTGAATGCGAATGATCGAGCGCTGCAGCGCGATATTCGCGCGGTCCCAATCGAGGTTGGAGTCGCCGGACGCAAGGCGCTTCTCCGCCCGGGCTTTCGCTTCTTCCGCTCGCGCCAGGTCGATCTCTTCCGCGCGCTCCGCCGTTTCCGCCAGCACGGTCACGCGATCCGGCAGCACTTCCGCGAACCCGCTGATCACCGCCAGCACCACCGGCTGGCTCGACGTGCTTGTCCGGTAGGCCAGTTCCCCAATCCCCAACTCCGTCATCAGCGGCGCGTGTCCCGGCAGAATCCCCAACTGGCCGTCCAGGCCGGGCATCGTAACCTCCACCACGCTTTCGCGCAGCAGTTGCCGCTCCGGCGTCACCACGATCAATTGGATGGAATCGGGTAGCATTTTGGCCCTAGACGCCTGCCTTCATCTTTTCGGCCTTCGCAAGAACCTCGTCGATCGTGCCGACCATGTAAAACGCCTGCTCCGGAATCTCGTCGTACTTGCCTTCCACGATTTCCTTGAAGCTGCGCACAGTATCCGCGATCTTTACGTACTTGCCTTCGAGACCCGTGAACTGTGCGGCGACGTACATCGGCTGCGAAAGGAATTTTTCGATGCGCCGCGCGCGCGCCACGGTGCGCTTGTCTTCGTCGGACAATTCCTCGATGCCCAGAATCGCGATGATGTCCTGCAAATCCTTGTAGCGCTGCAGCACCGACTTCACCGCGCGCGCCACAGTGTAGTGTTCCTGGCCCACAACGCGTGGGTCCAGAATGCGCGAGAAGCTGGCCAGCGGATCGACCGCCGGATAAATGCCGCGCTCCACGATCTGGCGGCTCAGGTTCGTCGTCGCGTCAAGGTGCGTAAACGTCGCGGCCGGCGCGGGGTCCGTGTAGTCGTCCGCGGGCACGTAAATCGCCTGCACCGAAGTGATCGAACCGCTCTTCGTCGAAGTAATGCGCTCCTGCAGTTCGCCGATTTCGGTGTTCAGGTTCGGCTGGTAACCCACGGCCGAAGGCATGCGCCCGAGCAGCGCCGAAACTTCCGAGCCCGCCTGCACGAATCGGAAAATGTTATCGATAAAGAGCAGCACGTCCAGGTGTTCCTGGTCGCGGAAATATTCCGCCACTGTGACGCCTGTCAGTCCCACGCGCAAACGCGCTCCGGGCGGCTCGGTCATCTGCCCATAAATCAAAGCCGCACGCGACTTTTCCGAATTCCCGGGAACCACGACGCCGGACTCCTGGAATTCCAGCCACAGGTCGTTTCCTTCACGGGTGCGCTCGCCGACGCCCGCGAACACCGACACGCCGCCGTGCTGCATCGCGACGTTGTGAATCAATTCCTGAATCAAAACTGTTTTGCCAACGCCCGCGCCGCCGAACAAGCCGATTTTTCCGCCCTTCAAGAACGGCTGAATCAGGTCCACGACCTTAATGCCCGTCTCGAACATTTCCAGCGACGTGGATTGCTGGTCCAGCGCCGGCGACGGCCTGTGAATCGAATACCTCGTCTCGCTGTTAAGCGGCCCCAACTGGTCCACCGGCTTCCCCAGCACATTCATCACGCGCCCAAGCGTTGCGCGTCCCACAGGCACGGTGATCGGCTCGCCCAGGTCCACTGCCCTCATCCCGCGCACCATGCCTTCGGTCGGCTCCATGGCCACTGTGCGGACGCGCCCTTCGCCCAGGTGCTGCTGCACTTCGGCAGTCACGTCCAGCGGTTCTTTCAAGTCAAATCCTTCGCTGGTGATGCGCACGGCGTTATATATTGCCGGCAAATGCCCCTGCTCAAACTGAATGTCGAGTACCGGCCCGATGACCTGGATCACTCGTCCGACCTGTTGGTTGCTCATGTTTCCCTTCTCGAACCTAATTGCGAACAGTGGCCAGTGGCCAGCGACCAGTGAAGATCAGCCCAGCTTGCGCCGTAGAGCCTGCACCAGTCCACCCAACAACCTGCCAACTTCGTCGCATACCGCCTTCACGGAGGTAAATTCCGCCTCTCCGAGGTAACCCAAATCCTTGCTTAATCGCAGGAAGTAGCGGGTTTCTTCCAGTGAACCTCCCGCTATATCCAGGCACCGCACAAAATCCTTCGTCGTTCTTCGTCCAAAACCTTCCGCGATATTCGCCGGAACTGAAGCCGCCGCTCTTCTCAGCTGCGAAATGATCCCAAATCGTTCGTCCTTCGGAAACATTCCGCTCAGCTTATAGACCGCCAACACCATTTCATGCGCCCTGCGCCAAGCATCAAGTTCTTCAAAGCTCTTCACTCTTCACTCTTTATTCTTCACTGGCCACCGGTCGCTGGTCGCTACGCTGTATATGAAGCCCCGCTGACGATCTCAATAATTTCCTTGGTAATCGCCGCTTGCCTCACCTTGTTCATGTGCAGCGTCAGGCCTTCGATCACTTCTCCGGCGTTCTTGGTGGCTGCTTCCATTGCCGTCATTCGCGCCGCGTGTTCCGCCGCGCACGATTCCAGCATGGTCCGCAGCACCTGCGTCTCGACATAACGCGGTAACAACCGCGCAAGCAACTGTTGTTCCGGCTGCTCGTAAATGTAGTCAATCTGCGACGACGCGACCTCGGCTTCCGTTTCTTCGCCTGTCGAAATCTTCTCCACGGGAAGCAGTTTTTCCACCGTCAGGTCGGCGGAAATCACGTTCTTAAACTCGCTGAACACCATGTACACGGCGTCCACTTTTTCTTCCACGTACAAATCCGTCACCAGCTTCGAAATCTCGCGCGCGATGCCGTAGTCCACTTTCGACAGCACGTTGACGTATTCGCCCGCGAACGTGAACCCGGCGCGCCGCATGGCGTCCCGGCCTTTTTTGCCGATCGGGATCAGCGTAAACTTTTTCCCGGGTTTGCTGCGATAAAATTCCGCCGCTTTCTTCAAAATGTTCGTATTGAACGCACCCGCCAGCCCGCGCTCTCCGGAGAGCACCAGCACGAGGATACGCTCTTCCGCTCTCTTGGCCAGCAGCGGATGCTCCGGCGATTCAATCCGCGCCATCGTCGAACGCAGCACGCGCACCAGTTCCTTGGCATAAGGACGCGCCGCCAGCGCCGCCTCCTGCGCTCGCCGGAGGCGCGCCGCGGCCACGAACTTCATCGCGCGCGTAATCTGCTGCGTGTTTTTCACCGAGCGGATGCGGCGCCGGAAATCGAGTAGTGTGGGCATGGTCTCTGCTTAAGCCTGGCTCCTACTGCGCGGCCGCTGCCTTCGCAGCCGTGAAGCGCTCCTTGAATCCATCGAGCGCCGTCTTGATCGTCGCCTTGATGCCGTCGTCGAGCGCCTTTTTCGTCGCGATGTCCTTCAGCACGCCTGCGTAATTCGCTTCCGCGAACTGTACGAACTCCTTCTCAAACCGCCGCACGTCGCCGACAGCAACGTTGTCCAGCCCTCCGCTCGTCGCCACGTACAGCACCAGCACCTGCTTTTCCACCGACAGCGGCACGAACTGATCCTGCTTCAGCACTTCCGTCAATCGCTGGCCGCGCTGCAACTGTGCCTGCGTCACCTTGTCCAGTTGGTCCGCGCCAAACTGCGCGAACGCCGCCAGTTCGCGGAACTGCGCCATGTCCAGGCGCAAGCTGCCCGCCACCTGCCGCATCGCCTTGATCTGCGCGTTGCCGCCCACGCGGCTGACCGAAATGCCCACGTTGATCGCGGGGCGGATGCCGGCGTTGAACAAATCCGACTCCAGGTAAATCTGCCCGTCGGTAATCGAAATCACGTTCGTCGGAATGTAAGCCGATACGTCGCCCGCCTGCGTTTCGATCACCGGCAGCGACGTCAGCGAACCCGCGCCCAGCTTATCGTTCAGCTTCGCCGCGCGTTCCAAAAGCCGCGAGTGAAGATAAAACACGTCGCCGGGAAACGCTTCGCGTCCCGGAGGCCGCCGGAGCAACAGCGAAATTTCGCGGTACGCCTGCGCGTGCTTCGAAAGGTCGTCGTAAAAAGTCACCGCGTGCCGCTTGTTGTCGCGGAAATATTCGCCCATCGCACAAGCCGCATACGGCGCGATGTATTGCAGCGAAGCCGGTTCCGCTGCCGAAGACGCCACGATGATCGTGTACTCCATCGCGCCCGCGTCGGTCAGCGCCTTGATCACCTGCGCGATCGTCGAGCGTTTCTGCCCGATCGCGCAATAAATGCAGATCATGTCGTTGCCCTTCTGGTTGATGATCGTGTCCAGAATGACGGCGGTTTTTCCCGTCTGGCGGTCGCCGATGATCAGCTCGCGCTGCCCGCGGCCGATGGGAATCATCGAATCAATGGCCTTGATTCCGGTCTGCAGCGGCTCGCGCACCGGTTGGCGGTCCAGTACGCCCGGCGCCAACTTTTCAAGAGGGTTCCGCAACTTCGACGTAATGGGGCCCTTGTCATCCAGCGGCAATCCCAGCGGATTCACCACGCGCCCGATCAGTTCCGGCCCCACGGGCACGGACATAATCGTGTTCGTGCGCTTTACAACGTCGCCCTCTTTCAACTCCGACGACTCGCCTAGCAGCACCGCGCCGACCTCTTCCTCTTCCAGGTTCAGCGCCAATCCAAAAACGTTGTGCGGGAACGCCAGCATTTCGCCGGCCATCACCTTTTCCAGGCCATGAATGCGCGCGATGCCGTCGCCGACGCTGATGATTGCGCCGACCTCGTCCACGGAAACCGTCTGCTCGTAGTTCGCGATCTGTTCGCGAAGTATCTTGCTGATTTCGTCTGCTTTGATATTTGCCATGCCTGCTCCGTTCCCGAATGCCTATTCCGCGGCCAGCCGCGCCCGGATCTGGTTCAGCCGGTTTCGCACCGAACCGTCATAAATCGTGTCGCCGATGCGCACCACCGCTCCGCCGACCAATGCCGCATCCAGCGAATACTTCGCCTGAATCTTTTTTCCCGTCAGGCGCTCCAGCGTCTGTTGCAATTGCGTTTTCTGCGGCGCGGTCAGTTCCGCCGCGGAGGTGACTTCCGCTTCCGCCGCGCCCTGCCGCTGCCGCAATACGTCTTCGAACGTCTGCAGAATCTCCGGCAACAGATGCGTCCGCTGGTTGTCCACAACAATAAATAGAAAATTCCGCACGATGCGGCTCGCGCCCATCCGTGCCGCCAATTTCTCGATCACTGCATGCTTCGCGGTGCGTTCCACCGC
Source organism: Candidatus Limnocylindrales bacterium (assembly GCA_035577585.1). Lineage (GTDB taxonomy): Bacteria > Acidobacteriota > Terriglobia > Acidiferrales > UBA7541 > Acidiferrum. The sequence goes on along the minus strand of DATLVJ010000050.1, from coordinate 3,388 downwards.
CGGGTTGGCCAAAACATTGCGCAGTTCCGCGGACTCTGCATACGCCGCGCCGAAATCCGCCAACTGCTTACCGACCGGCTCCGCCGCGCCTTGTTCCAGCGCGATGTCCGCCAGTGCCGTCGCGTATTGCAGGCTCGCCGACCTCAATTCGGCCTCCCCTGCAGGCTCTGCACAAAGCTGCTGATCATCGCTTCCTGCACTGCCGGCGTCATCTGTTTTGCCACCAGCGATTCCGCGCCATCCACGGCCAACCGGGCCGCCAGTTCCTTCAATTCCACGCGAGCCGCGCGCTCGGCCGCTTCAATCTCCGCTTTGGCCGCCGCGCGAATCTTTTCCACATCCAGAACCGTCGCTCCGCGCAACCGTTCCACTTCCGCCGCCGCATCGCGCTGCGCCTGGGCGCGGAACTCAGCAATCTCCCGCTCCAGGTTGCCCATTTTCGTAGCCGCTTCCTGCAGCTTGCGTTCCGCCTCTACTTTTGCGGCGGTCGCTTTCGTGATTGCCGAGCTGATACTGTCCGCATTCCGGCGAAACATCGGCGGCAGCAGTTTCCCGAAGACCCAGTAAAGCAGGCCCGCCAGAATAGCGAAGTGGATCCACTTGAAAATCATTTCGGAGGAATGTTCCGCGGAACTCCCGCCTTCTTCCGCCGCAATGGCCGTCGCCGCGGAAAACAGGCCAAGCGCGCACACAAAAAGGCTGTTGTACATGTAACGCAGTGGCTTCATCGAGCTTCTCTCGTCGGGTTGCCGGGCGCGGGTGGGGCTTGCAGCACGCGGCGCGCAATTTCCGCCGCCAACTGCGCGGTACCGCCTTCAATCTCTTTTTTCGCGCCGGCGAATTCTCCCGCCACGCGCGCTTTCGCCGCGTTCACTTCCGCATCCGCCTTGCCACGCGCGTCTTTCAGCATCGCCGCGCGTTCATCCATCAATTTCCTGCGATCCGCTTCCTGCTCCGCATACACCTTCGCTCGCGCCTGCCGTAGCGCTTCTTCGTACTGCCGCACCTTCTCCGCCGCCGCGGCCTGTGCCGCTTCCGCCGCTTTCTGCGCGCCAATCGTGCGAGCGTCGCGCTCCGCCATCACCTTTAGCAATGGCTGGAAAAAGATCGACCGCATGATGATGTAGAAAAGCAGAACGATAACCGCTACGGGCACAGCCCGGAGGAACAGTTCGCCGAGTTGGTGAACCAAATCAGACATGAAAGTTTTTCGCCTAAAATTTCAGGAAGGCAGCCTCGCCAACTCCCCGACCCGGTAGGAGCATACGGTAGACTTTGCGCCGCCTTACGGAACAATAATTTATATCATCCGCACCGACTCTCCGTCAACGAATCGCACCACCTGCGCGCAACTCAAAATCGCGTTCCTCGTTATAATTCGGAAGCGCTTCTAATGCGCGTCGCACCGGCCATTTTGGCGCGCGGGAGTCCTCATGACCAAGACATGGCAAACTAAGCTAATCCACTCCGACGCGAAAATTCCCACTGGCTACAAATCGCTCGCCACGCCCACTTATCGCGGCTCCACCACCGTTTTCCCTTCCGCCGGCAGCGTCAAAGACACCTGGGACCAGCACAAAGTCGGCTACACCTACGGCCTCTACGGCACCCCCACCGCCCTCGAACTCGCCACCCGCATCTGCGAACTCGAATCCGGCAAGCACACCATTCTCGCTCCCGGCGGACAGGCCGCCATCTCTCTCATCAATTTCGCGCTGCTCCAGGCCGGCGATCACATCCTGGTCCCCGCCAGCGTTTATTACCCGAACCGCAAGCTCACCACCCAGCTTCTCTCGCGCTTCGGCGTCACCGCCACGTTCTACGACCCTCTCATCGGCGGCGGAATTTCCGCGCTCCTCCAGGAAAACACGCGCCTCGTGTGGACCGAATCCCCCGGCTCCATCACCATGGAGGTCCAAGACATTCCCGCCATCGTCGCTGCGGCCCACGCCCGCAACACCAAAGTCGTCCTCGACAACACCTGGTCCGCCGGCGTGCTCTTCGACGCCTTCGCTCACGGCGTGGACGTCACCATGCAAGCCGTCACCAAATACATCGGCGGCCACAGCGACCTTCTCCTTGGCTCGGTCACCGTCCGCGACGACTCCATCTACCAGCGTCTCGGCGTTGCGCAGCAAATGCTCGGTCTCGCCGTCTCGCCTGATGACTGCAGCCTCGCTCTCCGCGGCCTGCAAACGCTCGCCGTGCGCCTCTCGGCCATCGAAAATTCCGCGCTGCAAATCGCCAAATGGCTCGCCGACCGCCCCGAAGTCGAACTCGTCCTTCACCCCGCGCTGCCCGCCTGCCCGGGTCACGAATTTTGGAAGCGGGATTTCCTCGGCTCCTCTGGCGTGTTTTCGCTCGTGTTCAAGCCCGGCCCGACGCAAGAGCAGGTCTTCGCCTTCGTTGACGCTCTGAAATTATTCAAGGTGGGTTACAGCTGGGCAGGTGTCACAAGTCTCGCTGTCGCCTACAACATCGGCCGCATCCCCGGCCGGCCTCCCTACGATCACCGCATCGTTCGCCTCAACATCGGCCTCGAATCCACCACCGATCTCATCGCCGACCTCGACCAAGCCCTCCCAAAATTGCGGAGCTAAGCAGTGGCACAGGCACTCATGCCTGTGCTCTTCAACGCTTTGCCCTACTCATCCCGCGCCACCGCGTCATAAACAAACCGGAACCTCGACGGATTCTTGTCCTTCCCGATCACCATCTCCACCTCTTCCCACAACTGCAATCCATCCGGCGAAACTTCATACGTCCGCGTCAGCGATCCCTTTTTCGGCAGCGGCGAACTGCTCACTAATTTATCCCCGTCCCATTTCGCTTCCACCACGTCGGTTCCCACGCCCGCCGGTGCGTCCGGCTTGTGCCCGTCGGTATAAAAAATCGTTTTCCGCCCCTGGTCGCCTAACATTTCCACGATCGGATCCTTCTCCGTCTTTCGCGCCATCTTCAGCCGGATCGAGGGGTCGATCAATTCCATGTACCGCTGCCGGTCTTCCGAAGTGTCCTTTTGCGGTCCATTATTTCCATGCTGCCCGCCGCCCATGCCGGGCCCGCCCATTCCGCCCCCCGGGAAGCCGACGTGGGGCCCACTATTTCCGCCCCGATTCTGATTTGGATCGTTCACCTTGCGCTGGTTCGATCTGGCCTTTGGGTCGTCGCTTTCATCGCGATTCAGTTTCCACGCCCCCAGAATATTCTTCCGCGGAACAATCTTTACCAACGGTGGAGGCGGCGGCTCTGACGACGACCTTTGTGAAGCCACCGGCGCGATCGGTCCCGGCGGCGCCTGCGCGTGTGCCATTCCAGTAAGCAAAAATCCAATTCCACCTAAAACAAAAACTTTCTCGAATACTTTCATAGCCTTCTTTCCTGAAAG
>DATLVJ010000049.1:0-4614 GCA_035577585.1 Candidatus Limnocylindrales bacterium | reverse complement strand
GGTCCAGCCCTTGATGACGCCGCCGACGGGAATCTTCAGCGGCTCGCCGCGCTTGTAGGAACTGTCGAATTCGGTGTTGTCCACCAGGCTACCGCGATAGTTACAGAGCACGGTGTCATCCGGCGCCGGCTTTGGGCCTGTGCCTGCCTTGAGGATTTTGTATTGGAGGCCGCTGGGGAGGGTGACCACACCTTCCTTGGTTTTGTTGGCAGCGAGAAAAGCGTCTCCGATTTTTTTGTTTTCGACGGCGGCGGCTTTGAGCTTGGCTTCTTCTTTAGCTCGAACTTCGGTTTGCAGCGCGGTGAGCGCTGCTTTGGCTTGCTCGTCGGTAAGAAGCAATTTGTTGCCGGCGAGCGCGTCTTTCAGTGCGCGGTAGAAAATAGCGGCATCGATGTCGACGGAATCGCGTTTCAGGTTTTTGCCGATGTTCATGCCGATGGCGTAGCTGGCTTTCGCTTTCGGCGTGTCCAGACTAAGAGGCGCCTGCGTCTTGGCAGTACCTGCCGCACCCGACTTTGCTGTAGGAGCTTGAGAAGGTTTGGCCGTGGTGGCGGCTTTCGCCGCCGCAGGCGGGGTTGAAGGCGAATTCGCAGCCGGAGTTTGCTGCGCCGGAGAGTTGGCCGCCAGAAAAAGTCCCGCGGCGGCGATGGAGACAGCGATAAATGTTGTTTTAGACATAGGTGAGTATTGTGGCATCCCCGGCGCCCAGCGACAAATTGAAAGAGGAGCCTGGTGTGACTCGCGCGTAACTGGAGCCTTCGCTACAATGGCTGCGCAAGCGAGGAGACGAATACGATGAATTACCGGCGATTTGGGCGAACGGGGTGGAACGTCAGCGAGATTGGCTACGGAATGTGGGGGCTTGCGGGGTGGAGTGGGTCCGACGACGCCGAATCTCTGGCGTCACTGCGCCGCTCTGTGGAACTTGGCTGCAACTTTTTTGATACAGCCTGGGCTTATGGGGATGGGAAAAGCGAGCAGATCCTGGGAAAGATCGTGCGCGAGTTCAAGGGCAACGGGTCGGTCGGCGGACCGGACAAGCATCTTTATGTAGCCACAAAAATTCCCCCGAAGAATCGCCGGTGGCCGAGCCGCCGCGATTTCACACTGGATGACTGCTATCCGCCGGACTACATCGAGGAGTACATCGAGAAGAGCTTGAAAAATCTGGGGCTCGAGACGATCGACCTGATGCAACTGCACACCTGGGAAGACCGCTGGCTGAACGACGAACGCCTGCCGCGGGCGATCGAAAAAATGAAAAAGAGCGGGAAGGTGCGCGCGTTCGGGCCGAGTATGAACCGCTGGGAGCCTTCGAATGGAATGCGCGCCGTCCTGGAAGGGCACGCGGAGGCGGTGCAGGTGATTTACAACATTTTCGACCAGAATCCGGAGGATGCATTGTTTCCGGTCTGCCGGATGAAGGGGACGGCGGTGATCGCGCGCGTGCCGTTTGACGAAGGGACACTGACCGGCACATTGACGCTGGATTCGAAGTGGCCGGCGAACGACTGGAGAAACACCTATTTTGTGCCGGAAAATCTAAAGTCGAGCGTGGAGCATGCCGAAGCGCTGCGGCCGCTGGTGCCGGCGGGCAGCACGATGGCGGAAATGGCGTTGCGTTTTATTTTGAATAATCCCGACGTGAACACGATTATCCCGGGAATGCGGAAATTGAAGAACGTGGAGGCAAACATCGCGGCTGGGAAAGCGGGCGGGTTGCCGGAGGAGTTGCGCAAAAAATTGCGTGGGCACCGGTGGGACCGCAATCCGACAACCTGGTCACAGTGAGCGAGGAGAACATGAGCCAAAGCATCAAGGTGGATATTTATGGCCAGGTTTATCCGATCAACGCCGAACTGGATGAGACCTACGTGCGCAAAATCGCCGCGTACGTGGACGAGAAAATGAGGTTGATTTCAGACGCGGCGAAGACCGTGGACACACAGAAGGTTGCGGTGCTGGCGGCTTTGGCGATTGCGGATGAGTTGCACCGGTTGCGGGAAGAGCGCGGAGAACGCGAGGAGATCTTGAAGGAGCAGGCAGAGAGGTGCCTGACGCTGGTGGAGCGGGCGCTGCGAAAGACGGAGTAGGGGAACGGAGTTAACGCAGAGTTCGCAGAGGCGCTGAGAACGCAGAGAAGATTAGGATCAACTGGCGCGGAGTGTGGCGCCAAGTTGTTTTTCCAGTGCAGAGATGATCCGGGCGGAGAAATCGTTGATCTGGGTTTCGGTCAGCGTGGCTTCGCGGCTTTGAAAGACGACTCGCACCATGAGCGAGAATTTCCCCGCAGGGACATTTTTGCCGCGGAAGAGATCCGCGGCTTCGACCGAGTGGATTTCAGGGATGCCCAGCGACTGGATGGTTTGCTGGACTTGGGCGAAAGTGGCACCGTCGGCCAGGAAGAGCGAAAAATCCCGCTCGACGCCGGGGAAGCGCGGCAACGGTTCGTAACGGCGGTTGTTCTTCGTTCCGTAGTACATGCAGTAGAGCGGCCCGAGGTTGACCTCCCCAAGAAAGACATCTTGGCGAAATTTGAATTTTTCGGCGACGCGCTTGGCGAGTTGCCCGGCCGAACCGAGCGCGGGCCCCGATTCCTTGCCGAGGGAAATCACGCCGCGGCGCGCGGGGTTCAGCCAGTCCGGCCCGCCCTGTTCCCAACGGAGGCCGCCGGAGAACGCGCCAATCGCGTCGAGATCGCCTTTCAGATCGGCGAAGGTGTAATCGCGGGGTGAATCGTAGAGAGCTTGCGGGCGCGCGGCACCGGTGGCGCCGATGGAAAGAACGCGTGTTTCCACGGGTTTGCCATCCACAAAACGATAGTGGCTGCCAATTTCAAAGAGGCGAGCGTTGCGCTGGCCGTGGTTCAGGTTCCACTCGATCGCGGCGGCCAGGGTGACCGCGCCGGTGGAGCGCAGGACACCGGCTTCCTCGGAGAGCGGATTCGCGAGCTTTGCCGGCGCCGCGTCTAGCGGCCGGAAGAGTTCGTTGCGATCTTCGGCTACATGGGGAATGGTCAAGACTTCGTGATAGCCCAAGCCGATCAAGCGTTCACGCAGACGGCCTTCCGCTTCGTAATGCGGCAACCGCGCGGCACCGGCGCGAGAAGCTGGTAAGCGCGGAGGAAATTTGTCGAGGCCGTAGACGCGCGCGACCTCTTCGATGAGGTCGATTTCGCGCTCGACGTCGGCGCGCCAGGATGGTTGGTGGCATTCCCAGTCCGCAAGCAGCGAATCCGCGGCGCCGCGGGTCTGATCCACGCGCACGGGGGCAAAACCGAGCGCGGAAAGAATCGTCTCCAAAACCTTGTCGGGCACGTCGGCGCCCATGATGCGGAGAAGTTCGGCGCGCGTGATGGTGATCTTTTTTGCGGCGCGTTTGCCGGGATAGAGGTCCACCACGCCGGAAAGAAGTTCGCCACCGGCGAGTTGCAAAATAAGTTCCGCTGCGCGGCGAGAAGCGAAATCCGCCATTTCAGGATCAGCGCCGCGACCGAAACGAGTGCTGGCTTCCGTGTGCAGCCGCAGAGAGCGGGCCGAGCGGCGAATGGAGATGGGATCGAACCAGGCACACTCGATCAGCACATTTTTCGTGGAAAAGGAAATCTCGGTTTCGGCGCCGCCCATGATGCCGCCGATGCCGACCGGGCGAGAGCCGTCACCATCGCAAACCATGCAGACGTTGGGGTCGAATGTGCGCTCGATGCCGTCGAGGGTCTTCATTTTTTCGCCGGACTTGGCGCGGCGCACGACGATGCTGTGATCGCGGACCAGGTCGTAATCGAATGTGTGAAGGGGATGCCCGAGCTCCAGCATCACGTAGTTAGAGATGTCCACGACGTTGTTGATGCTGGCGGTGCCGGCGGCTTCCAGGCGGTCTTTCAGCCACTTGGGAGAGGGCTGAATTTTTACGCCACGAATCACCCGCGCGGTGAACCGCCCGCAAAGGTCTTGCGCTTCGATCTTTATCTTGACGGCGTCGCTCGCCCGGGCGGTTTTGGATTCGGCGGGCTTCGGGGAATTGATTTTCACCGGGAGCCGGTAGATGGCGCCAACTTCGCGGGCGATGCCGAGCATGCCAAGGCAGTCCGGGCGATTCGAAGTGATTTCCGCGTCAATCACCACGCCGTGCGCGCCGGTTTCGATGGAGGCGACATTTGTGCCGGAGAGCGCGAGCCGCGACGCGACTTCCTCTGGCGAGGCAGCGACGTCGACGAATTCTTTCAGCCAGTTGTAGGAGACCTTCATGCGCTTGTCCTGTCGTAATCCAGTTTGCCCGCATAAACGCGCGTACGGTAGTCCATGCGGACCACTCCGCCCTGATGATGCGCGTCGAAAAGTCTGCGTAACTCCTTCATCATCGGCTCGAATTGCGGATGGCCGGGGGGCGGCGCATACGAACTGCTGCGCAAGCGGCCGCTGAGCCCTGCAAAATCGAATTCCTGGAAATTTGGCAGCGAGTGAGAAGTAAATTCATTGGCGCCGTAAAATTCGAGCATTTGTTCCGCGCGAGGGTAGCTTTCGTTCACCCGGGCATAATCCGTGCCGAAGCGATTGAGCAACGCTTCGTATTCGCGCAGAAACGGGGTTTCATCGACAAGCCGTTCATTCCAGA
>DATLVJ010000048.1:0-2548 GCA_035577585.1 Candidatus Limnocylindrales bacterium | reverse complement strand
CTGGATCTTGAAAGCCCGCAGCTTCATTACTTCACAGAAGAGCATGTGCAGACGCTCACGATTCTTGCGGCAAACCTCGCGGTGTCGCTGGAAAACGCGCGGCTCTATGAACAAGTAGCCCGGGATGAGGCACGCATGGAGCGCGATCTCCAGGCTGCCAAGCGGATTCAAGGCGCACTGCTTCGCCCGGCTCCCACCGACGATTACGGCGTTGACGTTGCGGCGCGATACCTTTCCGCGCGCGAAGTATGCGGCGACCTGTACGATTTCCTTCGCTACGGCCCGCAGCAGCTTGGCATCGCCCTCGGTGACGTCAGCGGCAAGGGGACCGCTGCCGCGCTCTACGGCGCAGTCTCGATTGGCATCATGCGCAGCCTGACGCCGCAAAAACTGCAGCCGGCCGAGATGCTGCGGCAGATGAATCAGCTGGTGGGCGAACGGCGCATCGAAGGGCGATTCATGACCGCGTGTTTTGCCACGTGGCAAAAAGGCCGCCAGAAGCTCCGCGTTGCAAACGCGGGCCAGTCACAACCGTTGCTCTATAAGGATGGACGGTGCGATAAAATCGAGCTCACGGGATTCCCGCTGGGAATTTTCGAAGACGTTACTTACGACGAGTGGGGAGTCACACTCGATTCCGGTGACATTCTTGTCTTTCATTCGGATGGCATTGCGGAAACCGCTAACAGCGAAGGCCAGCTATTTGGCACGGAGCGCCTGCGCAAGCTGATCGAGCAGCATCACGAAATTTCCGCCGCTGAGATGGCCGATCGTGTGCTGAACGAAGTGGACTGGTTCTCTCAAAGCGCCCCGCTTTCCGACGACCGAACGCTGGTGGTCATGAAGGTGAAATGAGCGCCCCAGGCAAGGCTCGGCGCAGGCTATCCTACGTCGACCCGGCAAACCACACGCCTCAATTTTCCTGGAGAAATGCGGGCAAATCCGGACGCCAAGTCTTTTGCGAAAACGTGCCACTAGCTGAAATCGCCCGGCGTTACGAAACGCCAACGTACGTTTACAGCCGCCGCGCAATTAGCGATGCTTTCCGCGAGCTGGATCGCGGCCTCGGCGGAATTCCTCATCTCCTGTGTTTTGCGGTCAAGGCCAACGGAAATTTATCGGTACTCAAGCTTCTCGCCGGGCTTGGCAGCGGCTTCGACATTGTCTCCGGCGGCGAACTGGCACATCTGGGACACCTCGGAATCCCTGGAAAGAACATTGTTTTCTCTGGAGTGGGCAAGACTCGAGAGGAAATTCGCGAGGCGCTTCGTTATCGGGGTAGCCGTAGCAACGACACCGGAATTCTGCAATTTAATGTCGAATCGCCCGCGGAGATGGAAATCTTGATCGAGGAATCATCGCGCCGCGCCTCCGGCCGTGGTCATGCTCCCGGAGTTTCTATTCGAGTAAATCCGGATGTAAAAGCAGGTGGGCACCCTCACATCGCGACCGGCCTGCAGCACCACAAGTTCGGCGTGGCCTGGCCCGAAGCTCGTAAACTGTATCTCGCGCACAGAAATAACAAGACCATCCGCTGGCAGGGAATCAGCGCGCATATTGGCTCCCAAATTGTCGAACTCACCCCTTTCCGCCGGGCGCTGCAAAGGCTCGCCGGATACCTGCTTGATTTGCGAAGACAGGGAATCGACCTGAAGATCCTCGATGTTGGAGGCGGCCTCGGCGCGCGTTACACCAGCGAACGTCCGGCGCCTCGTGCGGCCTATGCGAAGATGATTGCCGAAGTTGTCCGCCCGCTCGGTGTGCAACTGCTCCTCGAACCGGGGCGCTCCATCATTGCGGAATCCTGCGTTCTCCTCTCCCGCGTAATCTATACCAAGCAGAATTCGGGAAAATCCTTTGTGATCATCGACGCCGCCATGAACGACCTGCTGCGTCCGGTGCTTTACGACGCGCCGCACCCCATCACACGAGTGGCATTAGACGGTGTCCGCAAGGCGAACGCTGCCAAGCGCGCAGACATTGTGGGGCCCGTCTGCGAAACGGGAGACACTTTCTTATTCGATTGGCCGCTGGGAAATGTTTCTCAGGGAGATCTGGTTGCCATCTGGGTCACCGGCGCTTACGGTTTCGCCCAGTCGTCCAACTATAATGGCCGGGGCCGCTCCGCGGAGATCCTCGTTGATGGCAATAACGCAAAACTCATCCGGCGGCGCGAAACGCGCAACGATCTCTTACGCACCGACGTTCTCGGGTGAAAACTACGGCTCGCCCCACTTCAACTTGTTCTTCAAAATCTCAAAATAGGTCTTATTCGGCGGTTGGATCAGTTTGAGCCGCTCCGTAGCCCGCGTGATTCGCACATGGTCGCCGATCTGCATCGGGACGCCGGTCTGACCATCCAAGGTGAGAAACACGGAATCGGAACTCTGCGACAGATACAATTCGATCAGCGAATTGTCCTGCACGACCACCGGCCGGTCGCTCAGCGTGTGCGGACAAATTGGTGTAATCAAGATCGATTCCACGCCGGGTTGCACAATGGGGCCGCCCGCCGACAGGGAATATGCGGTTGAGCCGGTGGGCGACG